>CAJUOQ010000001.1 GCA_910588235.1 uncultured Atopostipes sp.
GTTCTTTAGGGACTTCCACCCTAGACATAGCACATGCCCGTCATACTAAAAAAAGAGAACACAGTATTGAACTGCATTCTCTAAAAGATTCTATCAACACGATTTGACATAGAACCCAAATCACCCACTAACCAGTGGAAAATTTCCATTGGTTAGTGGGTGATGTTTCATCTTATTCTTTCATATTTCGTTGGGATACTTCATTGTTCGCGGCTATGACCGATTGATTAGGAGCGACTGATTGCGTCAGCCAGACATTGCCTCCAATAATGGTGTTATCTCCGATAGTTGTATCTCCACCTAAAATAGTGGCTCCCGCGTAAATAACCACATTATTTCCGATATCTGGATGTCGTTTCATTCCTTTTATAATGTTTCCTTCTTCATCTGTTTTGAAACTTTTAGCACCAATCGTCACACCTTGATATATTTTAACATTGCTGCCAATAGTCGCTGTTTCTCCAATAACAACCCCTGTGCCATGATCAATAAAGAAATGATCGCCAATGGTTGCTCCTGGGTGAATATCGATTCCCGTTATTGAATGCGCATATTCAGTCATCATTCTTGGGAGAATCGGAACAGCCAACTGGTACAGCTTATTCGCGATACGAAAGATCGTCAAGGCTTCAAAAGAGGGATAAGAAAGCATAATTTCATCATAAGTTTGAGCGGCAGGGTCTCCTTTATAAGCAGCTACGACATCTGTGTTTAAAATTTGATAAATCGCGTCCATACTATTCATCAGTTCTTTAATCACCTGTCTTTGTTCATTTTCCTCTTCGATAAAGAAAGGAAGAACCTGTTCAAACGTTTTTGTAGCATTCATCTCCAGCGAAGCTTCTGTAACGCCTTTTGCACCTGCAACCCCAAAGATATTCGGATATAAGTAAGCCCGTAATTGGTTGATTAATTGAATGACTTCGTCTTTAATCCCACAGTAGTTTTTCGTGGCTACAATATGTTTCTCCTTTTTCATAAGCTTCATCCTACTTTCAAATTATTTGATAAAGCCTTCAACAGATAAATAACGATCTCCATTATCAGGTAAAATAGCCACGAGTGTTTTATCTTTATTCTCTGGTCGTTTCGCAATTTCAAGTGTTGCCCATAAGGCAGCCCCTGCAGAAATCCCTACAAAAATACCATTTTCAGACCCTAATGAATGTGCGGCATTGATCGCCTCTTCATCTGTCGCTAGCAAAATTTCTGAATAAATATCTTGATCTAAAATGTCAGGGACGATCCCTGCACCAATTCCTTGAATTTTATGTTTCCCAGTTTCCCCTTTGGCTAATAATGGTGAGCCACTAGGTTCGACTGCAATCATTTCTACTGACTCTTTCTGTTCTTTTAAATATTGTCCAGCTCCTGTAATCGTTCCACCGGTCCCAATACCAGCAATTAAAAGATCAACTGCGCCATCCGTATCTTCCCAAATTTCCGGTCCTGTTGTTTCATAATGAATTTGAGGGTTAACTTTGTTTTCAAATTGACGAGCCAAGAAAGCATTAGGCGTCGCATCAGCAATTTCGTTTGCTTTTTTGATTGCTCCTGGAATTCCTTCATCTCCTGGAGTAAGAACTAATTCAGCACCATAAGCTTTTAGTAATGCTCGGCGTTCTTCGGACATTGTTTCTGGCATTGTTAGAATCACATGATAATCCCGTGCAGCCCCTACTAGGGCTAAAGCAATTCCAGTGTTTCCAGAAGAGGCTTCAACGATAGTGCCGCCTGGCTTCAAAACACCCTCTTTTTCTGCTTGGTCAATCATTGCTTTCCCAATACGGTCTTTAACGGAGCCCCCTGGATTTAACGATTCTAGTTTCAGTAAAATCTCGCCATTGAATCCAGTGGGTTTCATTGCCTCTTTGAGTCGCACTAACGGTGTCTGACCAATCACTTGGTCAATTGATGAATAGATATTTGCCATTGTTTTACTTCCTTTCCAGTGTATTTAAAACTGACTTCTACAACTTATATATCTCATAGTTCACTTTAAAAAGCAATAAATATGATTTAACTTTTATTTTTAACCCTCACAAGAAACTGAAGATTTAATTAAATATTGAGGATCATATAAAATTTCAACTGTAATATGAGTGATCGCATATTTTAAAGCGATTTGACGAATCTTCTGTTTCATTTTTTCTTGTTCTTTATCAGAAGCTTCAGCTGTTGTCACTGTTAGGGTCATCATATGTTGTTGTCCATCTGTTGACCAAATATGAAAATGCGAAATCGCTTGAACATTCGCTAGCTCTTGTATTTCCTCATGAAAAACGTTTGGGTCAACATTTTCGGGAACAGCTTGTAAAAAGATCTTACTGATTCGGAAAAATTCGGGGAACGTCACATATAAAATCCAACTAGCAATCCCTAACGATAGAATCGGATCCAGAATATACCAATCGGTAAACCTTAAAAGTATACTCATAATCAATACTGCAATCCAACCAAACAAATCTTCAAACAGATGAATATTCAACAGCTTTTCGTTCGCTGATTGTCCACTACTCATCAGCCAAACGGAAAAACCATTAATGATTATGGCGACAATGGCGACCCAAAATACCCCTTGATTGTTCACGGGCTGAGGATTTAGTAATTCAGGAATGGTGTGGATAATCATTAAAACAGCTCCGATAATTAACACAACACTCGTAACGAATGCTCCTAACAGTGAAAATCGTCGATACCCATAAGTATACTCACTAGAAGCTCCTCGATTGGAAATTTTCTCAAATAAATAAGCGAGACCAATGGATAAAGCATCTCCAAGATCATGAACAGCATCGGATAAAATCGCTTGACTGTTAAATAAAGCCCCAAAAATAAATTCAGCAATCGAAAAGAATATATTTAAGAAAAAGACGACGGTGATCTTTTTTTGTGCCCCTTCTCCCTGTCCTACTTCGTGGGTGTGATGATGCGCCTCTTCTTCTTTTTCTTCTACTAAATGAGGGTCTACGATAGAAAGTTGTTCAAAAGAACTCACTAAAGAAATGATATAAGGATCTATACCTTCAGGCAATTGAATCTCTGCCTCTTCAAAATTTACTTCAATTTCCTGAGTACCATCGAGAGCCTCGTAAAATCTTTTTTTGACCCGCTGCGCTTGCTCTGCACTATTTAAACCGACTATTTTATAAGTATTCAAAAGTTAACACCTCTACTTCTTATGTATCATTATCGCAAGAATGAATATGATTTCATATGTATATGTTAGCAAGAATTCCTCGTTTTTACAATAAACGATACTTTGTACGCGACCGGTAATAAGAATTTCTTCAAAATAAAAACACTTTGTAAAATATTTTACCTTCATTTTTTACAAAGTGTTCAATTTTATATAGAAATTATTACCCTTCCACTTCAGCAAATTCTTTGACACGAGCGCCTATTGCATCACGAACTTGTCTAAAAACCTCTAATTTTTCTTCTTCTGTCCCTTCTGCAAGTGCTGGGTCTTCAAATCCCCAATGTTCTCGACGCACTTCCGGAGGTGTTACAGGACAACGGCTTCGAGCGTCGTCGCATAACGTAACAGCTAAGTCGGAATGATTGAGCACTTCTAAGTCGATGAGATCTGAAGTTTGATTCCCAATTTCAATCCCAATTTCCGCCATAGCTTTCACCGCTAGTTGGTTAAGTCCGTGTTGCTCTAGCCCAGCGCTTTGTACGATCCATTGATCGATATCTAAATATTCTTTTGCGAAACCTTCAGCCATTTGGCTTCGAGCTGAGTTTCCTGTACATAGAAAATAAATCATTTTACTCTTCATTCTATTCACCTTTCATTTTTTGAAACTTAATGATTAATCATCAAGATAAATCTTTTCATTAATCGTGTTCTCATAAGTATCATATATTAATTCTTCTTTATTTGCATCCCATTCACAATATAAAATGGAATCCATATTTTCAAAGCCTAATTTCTCTAATTCTTCCTGTAACCATTCTTCGGTTTTTCCGAGACTTTCCAATGTCTTAGGTTTAATGGCTCCTTCCTCAATCAGTAAAAAGGTTGGAATTTCCATATTTTCTTTCGTAATGACCGTTAACCCTCCACCGACTTCTAGAACCACATAATAAGCATCATTAATCGAATAGCAGCCATTCTGTCTCAAAAAGAATCTTAATTGCTCCATATCAAAATGATTGTCTTTTAACTCTTTCATATTCAATTTTCCTCGATCAATTAACACAGAAGGCTCACCTTGAATAAGTGTTGAGAGTCTTTCCGTTTTTTCGAGGAGATTTTCAATAATGAAAACAGTAACACCCCAAAGCAGAATCGCAAAAAGCACATGAAAAACATTCACTTGGTCATCATAAATTGCTTCTTCAACTAAAGCCCCAAGCACTACAATATATAGTATATCGAAAGGCGTGAGTTCAGACATTGCTTTTTTACCCATCAATCGTAATAAAGTAAAAATTCCAATTGAACCGACAAGAATCTTTGTTGCGATATTTATATACATTTCCATCGTTTTCTTCCTTCCAGATTTTATTTTAAATACATCCTTATGATAAAGTGCCTTTACGTTAAAAGTCTACCCCTTCGCTTTTAAATGAAAATTTGTTTATACGTTTTTCGAAAAAACAATTTAGTTTTTATTACTAATTCTTCTTTTCCTTTAAATCGCAGCACTAATTGCTTTGTAAAATCTTTTATTCAAGAAACGATCTTTTAATTTTCAAAAACACATCATTGTTTGTTTTTCCTTCTTTATTCCTTATATAATAGGGCTTGGTATTTTACTGGCGCTTAAACCCATTTTATTGAGAAAGGAGCAAGTGCTTGATTCATTTTAAAGATATTTCAAAAACATTTGCAAGTAAAGAAGGTGCTATAAAAGCGATTGATCATCTTTCGCTATCCATCCATCAAAATGAAATTTTTGGTATTATTGGCGAGAGCGGTGCTGGAAAGTCAACTCTACTCCGGTTCATCAATGCGCTTGAAACGCCTGACGAAGGAATGGTTGAAGTGAACGGTGTCAATGTTCAAAGTTTGAACAAAAAAGAACTACGTCAGTTTAAAAAGAAAATTGGGATGATATTCCAACAATTTAATTTACTTGGTAACAAAACAGTGGAAGAAAATATTCTTCTACCCTTAGAACTTCATGATTACACCGATGCTTTAGATATTCAGCGTGTGCTTGAATTTGTAGGACTGACAGATCATAAAGATCGTTACCCGAGTGAGTTATCTGGTGGACAAAAACAACGTGTGGGAATTGCCAGAGGGCTGATTACCCGTCCGAATATTCTTTTATGTGATGAACCGACCTCTGCTTTAGATGAAAATACTAAACGAGAGATTACCAATCTACTCGCTCGTGCTTCCACTGAATTTGATGTAACGATTTTAATCGTGACGCATGAATTAGATGTTGTTAAACGCTTATGTGAACGGGTAGCGATCCTAGAACAAGGTAAGCTCGTTGAGGTCGTTGATGTTCAGCACTGTGAAAGTAAGGAGAGCTTAAACGTTTCATATAGTGAATTAGCGCGGGAGGTGTTAGTGAATGGTCAATAATATGGATCAAACATACCTCGAGCGGTTAATTGAGTTTGGACCAGCGATGCTTGAGAGCTTAGGTGAGACTGGTATTATGATGGTTTTTTCTGTCATTGCTGCAATTTTATTGGGTTTACCTTTAGGAACTTTTATCTTTTTAACCTCTAAAAATCGTCCTTTAGAAAACCGCGGACTCAATGAACTGATGAACGCTTTAGTCAATATTATTCGTTCATTTCCTTTTTTACTGCTCGTGATCGTCATGCAACCTTTGATTCGAACGATCTATGGCCGTGCAACCGGCGATCCGATCGCTGCTTCGTTCCCAATGATGATTATATCCATTGCTCTCTATGCCCGTTTTGTTGAACAATCTTTATTAGATATTCCAAAAGAAGTTACAGAAACCGCACAAGCACTAGGAGCTACTATTCCGCAATACATTTTCAAATTTCTATATGTCGAAGCTAGAAGTTCACTAATCATTGGTTTTACTACGGCTTTTGTAAGTTTCATCTCCTATTCAACGATTATGGGAGCAGTCGGTGGTGGTGGAATTGGTGACTTTGCTATTCGTTATGGTTATCATCGTTATGAGACGGATATCATGTTTACAGCAATTGTTATTATTATTATTTTTGTACAAATTATCCAATGGGCAGGTTTAAAACTAGCACATAAATTAGATAGAAAATAATAGATTTAAAAAATATAGGAGGAAAAATTTTGTTAAGTAAAAAATTAAAGAGTGTTTTAATAGTTGGTGCATCGTTCGTACTAGCAGCATGTGGAAATGGCGCAGAGGAAGAAAATAACGCGGAGAATACGGGTGAGGAAGAAGTACCTACAACTTTAGAAGTTGCTTCTCACCTCCCGCCAATGACAGATATTGTAGAAATTGCCGCAGAAAATATTGAAGAACCTTATTCGATTGAATTATTAGAAGTAACAGATAACGTTCAATATAATGACGCTGTTCAGAATAAAGAAGCTTATGCAAGTTTTGCTCAACATGAACCTTTCATGGAACAATACAACGAAGCAAACGATGGCAACTTGGTTGCTCTACAAACCATTTATGATCCCATCGTCGGTTTTTACTCACCGGTCTATGATTCAGTGGACGAAATTGAAGAAGGTGCAGAAGTTGCCATCCCCGGAGATGCTTCGAATGAAACGCGTGCTTTATTAATTTTAGAAGACCAAGGACTTATTGAAGTTGATGAGAATGTTGAACGTGCTCAAGTGACGCTCGATGATATTACTGAAAATCCATTAAACTTAGAATTTACTTCGATCGATTTATTAAACTTAACCGCTGCTTATGAAGATGGCATTGAACTGGTATATAATTATCCTACTTATATTGCGAATATTGGTTTAACTCCAGATGATGCTATATTTTTAGAAGATAAAGATGATGATTTATTCGCTCTAACAGTTATTGTACATGAAGATAATGCAGACAATGAAGCAACAGATGCTTTGATCGACGCCTTCACTTCACAAGAAGTCTATGATTATTTAACCGAGTTATCCGATGTGAACCACTTATACCCTGCTTTTGAAAACCCAGCAGAATAAGGTTTAAAATTTCATAATTAAAAAGACAAACTTAAGCTATATGCTAAGTTTGTCTTTTTTAATCTTTCATTCGACATTTCCGTATAGATCATTTAAACCTTCGGCCATCGCTGGATGCGTAAAGACTTGGTTAGCGAGTGTTTGGTAAGTGAGTTTTCCTTTCATAGCCGTTGCAATTAGATTGATCACTTCGGAACTTTCCTCAGCAAATAAAACAGTGCCTAATATCTGATCCGTATCGGCATCGATGACGGCTTTGTATAACCCAACTTTATGATCTAATATTTTCGCTCGTGGAATAGAAGCTGCTGGAAGACTAGCCACCTTAATCTCATATCCATGAGCACGTGCTTCTTTTTCTGTTAATCCTACCGATGATAAAGGCGGGTGGATAAAAGTAGCTGCCGGTATATATTTACGTTCGGCTAAATCATAAGAACCATCACCAAATAATTGACTGATCACAATTCGATAATCATCCAGTGAAAGATAAGTATGTTGTGGGCCTCCATTTACATCACCTAAAGCGTAAATATGTTTTTTGTTAGTCTGTAGCCGTTTATTAATCTGAATAGATTCGTCTTCTGCTAAAATAACATCTGCTGCTTCTAAATTTAATCCTTGAACATTTGGATGGCGTCCAACTGCTACTAATATTTTATCTGTCTGAAGTGTCTCTTTGGTCTCCTTTTGTTCATAAGTAAGTATAATCACTTCATCTTCTTTATCGATCTGAGTGGTTTCTGCATCAAATAGAAAGGTGATGCCCATATTTTCTAAAGCTTCCAACACAGCCTGAGCCACATCTCTATCTTCTGCTTTTAAAAACTCTTCTCTTGGTGAATGAGACAGCAAAGTCACCTTTGAACCAAACTGGGCATAGATGGAAGCAAATTCTAAACCAACATATCCATCTCCAATAATGGCTAGTCTTTCAGGAAATTCTTCATCATCCATGAGTGTTTCAGAAGTGTGTATATTTTCCCCATTGATTTCTAAACCTGGAATCGCAGGAATATTAGGACGTGATCCTGTGTTAATGAAAATACGCTCCGCTTCATAAGTCACCACATCCCCATCATGTAACGCAATTTCTACTTGATGGTCATTCGCAAAAGAAGCTTCGCCATCAATGACCTTAACATTTTCGGTCCCATCTACATTTTCATAATTCGCTTCATTCAATTGATCAATTAGCGCTTTTTTCTCTTGGATTGCTTTTGTGTAATAATCAGCATCCATTACATTTTCTGGTTTTCTTTTTGCAAGGGTAGCTAATTTTTTACTCGGAATACAAGCCACATTGATACAAGTTCCCCCATACATTTTGGGGTCTTTCTCGATTACTATTGTCGTTTCTCCACGATTGCCAAGGTCTTGAGCGAGGGTTTTACCCGCTTTTCCAAAACCAATAATGATATTTTTTATTTTTTCCATCTTCTTTATTCCTACCTTTCTTTTAAATTTATAATTATCCTTATCCTAAAGCTTGCGGATAATGTTTACAATCAAACCGCCTTATGACGCCCTTTAAAGTAAAAAAAGGCACTAGCTCTTTACTAAAGAACTAATGCCTTTTAAGATTAAATTTATGCGTCTGCTTCTTTTCCTAAATAGGCTTTTAACATCCAAATATGTTTATCCACGTCGTCCTTCATGGCAATTAACATATCATTTGAAGGGAAATCTTCATGTTCATCAGTGAGTAAAATACCTTCCGCTAATGATTGCCCAATTGTTTCTAAATCTGTCACAACGGCTTCGACCATTTGATCTTGTGATAGGTTTTTATCTTCTACATTTTCTTCAATGACCGAATGATCAATGAACTCTTGTAATGTAGCATAGGGTTCTCCACCTACTGCTAATAAACGTTCAGCCACTAAGTCTAAATTATCGGTTGTCTCATCATATAATTCTTCAAATTGTTCATGCAAGGTGAAAAAATGAGAACCTTTCACATACCAATGAAATTGGTGAAGTCGAATATAAAACTGTCCTTGCGTCGCCACCACTGTATTCAAAAAGTCTTTTACTTCTGTGCTTACCATAAATATTTTTCCTCCTTATTCATTTGTGTACAAATAAAGATTACCAATTAAATAGAACTATTACAAACAAAAGCCCTTTCTTTTTCGGACAAAATAAAAAATCCTTGATTTGATTAAGAAATCAGATCAAAGATTTTTAATTCAATAAATTAATGAGTCGTTCCACCAATTGTTTTGAGGTCTTCTTTCCCATCAAAATCGATGATGGCTTGTAAACCTGCCGTAATTCCATGAACGATATCATCTAAAGCCATAGATGGTGTATTTGGACGATCTAAGACTTGTTCAGGTAAGAACGGAATGTGCATGAATCCAGCTTTTACTTCTGGATAATCCGTCATCGTTAAATAAAGTGTTTGATACATAATATGGTTACAGACAAAAGTACCCGCTGTATTTGAAACAGCCGCTGGTATGTTTTCTTTTTTCATGTAGTTTACCATTGCTTTAACAGGTAACTTACTAAAGTAAGCTGGTTCCCCGTCTGCTTGAATCGCTTGATCAATCGGTTGTTGCCCTTCATTATCCTCAATCCGTGCATCATCCATATTAATTGCTACACGTTCAGGGGTTAATTCAGCTCGACCGCCTGCTTGACCAATATTTAAAACATAATCTGGTTGTTCTTTTTCAATCGCTTCACGAACGACATCTGCACTTTTATAAAATACGGTTGGGATTTCAAGTTTAACAATCTCTACATCCCCTATTTCATCGGGTAAAAGTTTAACTGCCTCAATCGCTGGATTAATTGAATCTTCTCCAAAGGGATCGAAGCCTGTGACTAATATTTTCATAAAAAATTCCTCCTAAAATGCCCAGAAATACATCAGTAATACGTGAACAACTGCCATGCCTAAAGCAATGGGAAGTTGTGCTTTAATTACTCCGTACTCCTCTTTCATCTCTAATAATGCTACAGGTAAAACGTTGAAATTTCCAGCCATTGGGGTCATTAAAGTTCCACAGTAACCCGCCGTCATAGCAAGAGCTCCGGCAATCACTGGATCGCCACCAATCACGAAAACAAATGGGACACCGATACCGGCAGTAATGACTGTAAATGCAGCAAAAGCATTCCCCATAATCATCGTAAAGAGCATCATACCTAAAACATATGCTAGTGAACCCATAAGAGCACTACCTGCTGGGAAGACAGTACCAATTAAGCCGGCTACCAGATCACCGACGCCTGCTTCCACAAAGATAATCCCTAATGCGGCTAACAATTGCGGTAAAATGCTGGTTGTTCCTACTTGTTGTACCATTCGATTGGACTCGTCTAATACTTCATTGGTTGAAGGTTTAAATATTATGAGCGCCAAGATTAAGGATAGCAAAGCACCAATCCCAATCACAGAGGCACTAGATTCTGGGATTAACCATGAAATGACAATCGCAGAGACCGCCATCAAAATAACAGGAGCGAAAATCATATTCCCAATTTTTCGAGCGCCTTCTTCTGCTTTTTTAGTGTCTTCTTGGTACTCTTCACTACCACCAAACTGGTTAAATAAAGTAATCACACCTAAGCCAACCACTAGTATTCCTGAAATCATTGCCGGTAACCAGCGACCAAAAATAAATAAAATACCTAATATGCCCCAAAAAATAGCTGTCCCAATATTTTTATTGTTTGTTTGATCTTTCAGCGAACGATAACTGGAATAAGCAAACATAAGACCGGCGATCATAAAGAAAAATTCTAAAAGATAATCAAAAAATGTTTCCATTAGCTGCGGTCACCCGCTTTCTTATGTTTTTTACTTAATTGACGATCGAACCAAATATTATAAAGAATGCTCATAAACAAAGCAATCACTGCCACCACTAATGAAGCCACTGCAATACTAGCAGCGGGCGCATGATAACCTAATGAGTCCAAGGTTCCAGCGATCAATAAAGTTCCTGCGGCTCCTACAAAAGTATTTTGAGCATAGAAATTTCCGATATTCTCCATTGCCGCTGCTTGAGCTTTAATGCGTTCTTTTGTTTTTTCATCAACATCATCATAGTTCGCCACAGCGGATGCTTGAGCCATTGGTTCAATAATTGGACGAATAAGTTGTGGGTGTCCACCTAGTCTTAAAGAAAAGAGTCCCGATGCTTCTCGAATAAATAAATAAAGGGACAAAAATCTTCCGACCGTTAAGCCTTGTATCTTATCAATTAAATGAACGGCTTGTTCTTTCAAACCATATCTTTCAGATAAACCAATCATAGTAAGGGTGAGTACAAATAAAGTAACTAACCGATTATCAGTAAATCCTTGCCCTAACAGCGTTAAAACTTCTGCAAAGGATAAACCACTTACTAGACCCGTTACTAAACCAGCAATAATAACGACAGCAATGGTATCTATTTTTAAAATAAATCCAATGACTATAATTACTATCCCGATTAACGGTAAATATTCCATAGTCTCTTATCTCCTCTCAAATAATGTAATATATTTTACCACATTTTATTTGGAATTAAAAACGCGGATAATGAAGAAAAACGCTTTCGTTTCAAGACTCATCCACTATATTTTTGTATTATCAAGGCTTCCAACCATAATTTTCTAAATCTATTGGCCCTCTTCTGCGAGATACATAAGGATTTTCTTTTACGATATATCTTAAGGGAGCTTCCGTCCATTCTTCTTTATTAGGGATGCCAATACGCGGTGTTTTTATAATTTCTTTGGGCGTTCTTTTCGTTGAAAAATCAACCGATAAAGGAGGTTCTATAATGGAGCTACCATATTCTTCCATTGAAATGCCCATCGCTTGCGTCATTTTACCGGGCCCATTCGTTAATTCATACCCTGTTTTTCCACGCCGTGCTTCCATTAATTCAAGTCCCTGTTCAGGCTGAACAGCACGGATTAAAACGGCTTCCGGCTCTCCTATTTCTTTCGTTGTAATATTCAACAATAGATTCCCCATCATGTTGTAGATGTAAATTGTTCCTGCCTGATCATACATCGCCTCTACTCGAGGTGTTTTACGCCACTGATAAGTATGTGCAGCCATATCTCTGACTCCTAGATAAGCTTCCGTTTCCACAATCCAGCCAGTGGTTATTCCTTCTGCGGTTTCCGAGATGAGTTTTCTACCTAATAAATTCTTCGCAACTTCAATCGTTGACAATTGACTATCTGTTATATCAAAAATTCTTCTCATACTTTCTAAAGTTTATTTATATCCTGAATGAGGGCATCGACATTTCCACTCGCTGTTGCCCAGCTCGTACATATTCGAACCACACTATTTGTTTCATCTTCTTCTTCAAATAAAAGGAGACTATATTTTTCTTGCAATTGCTTGATTTGATCTTCATTCAAAATTGGAAAGAGTTGATTCGTATAAGCTTCATACTTTAATTGTATCCCTTGATCAAACAAAGCTTCTTTAATGCGCATAGCTTGTGCAACCGCATATTTTGAAATTTCAAAATATAAACCCTCTTCAAACAATACTTCAAATTGAATCCCTAATGCTCTTCCTTTAGCGAGTAAAGCGCCTTTTTGTTTCATCACTGTTTTGAACCCGCGCTGTATCTCTTTATTATTGATAACCACAGCTTCACCGAATAGTGCCCCTATTTTAGTGCCCCCAATATAAAAAACATCACTTAAATTTGTCAGATCTTGTAAGGTCACTTCATTCGTTTCGGCCACTAATCCATACCCAAGTCTAGCGCCATCGATAAATAATTTCATATCATAATCTTCGCACACGGTCTTTAGAGCTTTCAATTCTTCTTTTGAGTATAAAGTCCCTGTTTCGGTTGGATTGGATAAATAGACCATCCCCGGTTGGACTTTATGAAAGTTCGCTGGATTTCTTTCATAACTTTCTGCCAGCTGTTGGACATCTTCCGCATAAATTTTTCCGTCTGCACTTGGTAGTGGCAATAATTTATGGCCAACCGCTTCGATCGCCCCTGCTTCAAGATTCAAGATATGGCCACTATCCGCCGTAATGACGCCCTGATACGGACGTAAAGAGGCTGCGATCACAATTAAGTTTGTTTGGGTGCCGGATGAAATGAAATGTATATCCACATCTTCTCGGTCTAGTGCTTTTTTTATATATTTTTTTGCGTTTTTTGTGTATGAATCTAGACCATAACCTGGAGCTTGTTCTCTGTTCGTTTGTATGAGACGCTCTAGAATTTGTTCATGAGCGCCCTCAGTATAATCATTATCAAAAAGAATCATGCTTATGTCCTCCTACATTTCGTTTGGAAATTACATCACGATTCATTTTACAAAAAACCATTCGTGAGAGCAACTTTTAGGAGATAAAATCAAATCTTCCCTTTTACACAATAGGCACGGAAAATGTGCTTTTAACTGAAATCTATCTCGAATATCGCACGCCAAAAAGAAAGCGTTTACAAATGCTGCTTTTTGTGTTATCTTGAATCCGTAATGGGGTGTATAAATATTATAAAAGAGGAGTGAAAAATTTGTATTCATTTATTGGTGGAGTCATTCTTTTAATATTAGGCTATATATTTTATTCGAAGGTCATTGTTAAGAATTTTGGGATTGTACCTGAACGCGAAACCCCTGCATACGTCCTTGAAGACGGGAATGA
Source organism: uncultured Atopostipes sp. (assembly GCA_910588235.1). Lineage (GTDB taxonomy): Bacteria > Bacillota > Bacilli > Lactobacillales > Carnobacteriaceae_A > Atopostipes. Next base: position 13,758 of record CAJUOQ010000001.1, read on the forward strand.
TTTTGTTCCAATGTCTCAGAATAAAAACTGGCTGATTCAATTACTCAATATCGCTGGGACTGGTCCAATTTTTGGCCCGATTATGGGCGCTCTTTACGGTCCAGTTGCCTTTATTTGGATAGTAATTGGAAATATTTTTGCTGGGGCAGTTCATGATTATTACTTAGGAATGATTTCCTTACGAAATAATGGTGATCATTTACCCGCTTTAGCCGGAAAATATTTAGGGAACTTTATGAAACATATCGTGAATTTGTTTTCAGCTTTATTACTATTATTAGTCGGAACGGTCTTTGTTACAACCCCCGCTTCTTTACTCGAAGGGATTTCTGGTGGTATTAATCACTGGATCTGGGTGGTTATTATTTTTGCATATTATTTCCTCTCAACTATATTACCCATCGACAAAATTATTGGACGTATCTATCCAATTTTTGGTGCCATCTTGTTAATTGCTTGTGTGGGCGTTGGTATTACCCTATTCACTAGCGGAAATATTGTAAATGTTCCTGAATTAACGTTACAGAATATGCATCCTGAAGGTGTTTCTATTATTCCTGGTCTCTTCTTTACAATTTCATGTGGAGCCATGTCTGGTTTTCATGCAACTCAAAGTCCTATTATTTCAAGAACGGTTCAAAAAGAAGAACAAGGACGCTATGTTTTCTATGGTGCAATGATTGCTGAGGGTGTCATCGCGATGATTTGGGCAGCAGCAGCAATGGCTTTATTTGATGGACAAACGTTAAGCCAAATTATTGCTTCTGGTACAGCTTCAGCAGCCGTTAGCGATATTGCTCTGACTTTATTAGGAACTTTCGGTGGTACGTTAGCTATTTTAGGTGTCATTGTTTTACCGATTACTTCCGGCGATACAGCTTTTCGTAGTCTACGTATGATTATTGCGGACTATATCAACTTAATCCAGAAACCATTAAAAAATCGGTTTGCAGTCGCAGTCCCCATTTTTTGTGATTAGTGCCGGTTTAATGTTCATTGATTTTAATATTTTATGGCGTTACTTTAACTGGGCAAATCAAGCAACAGCTGTTATTGCCTTGTTCGTATCCGCTGCTTATTTGATGTTGAAAGATAAAGAATATCTGAGTGCTCTTATTCCAGGAATACTTATGTTGTATATGGTTATCCTCTACTTGTTAACCGAACAAATTGGTTTTGGGTTGCCAATGCAAGTTTCTTATTATATCAGTGCTGTGGCCGTAGGAATCATCGTATTTATATTCATCCGATATGTCAACACGGTTAAAGAAGAAACAAATCCAAATAGTGATTTACTCAATGATCAGAAATCGATTGAAACCCTCTATCCTGAACTTGTCGATCAGTACCGTTAACCAATTCTTTCATTTATACACTTCATTACAAGAAAACTTCCTTGATTTCGTCTAGTGTATAGACGGAAACCAAGGAAGTTTTTTATTGAATATATTTATCTATAACGTTTAAGATTCGAAAGAGCCTTTCATTCTTTTATTTTTCTTAATGAGACATCGGATCTAATTTATTTTCAACCCATGTTAAGAAAACATCACCGATAATTGCCATCACAGAAATTGGAAGCACGCCAGCAATAATAATACTTGCACCATCTGAAGCATTTACGCCTTGCTGTAGAATATCACCTAAACCAGATGCGCCAACGAAAGTACCTAAGGTAGCCACTCCAACCCCCATAATAAAGGCGTTACGGACGCCTCCCATAATTACTGACATGGATAAAGGAAACTCAATTTTATAAATGATTTGCCATTTCGTCATGCCGATTCCTTTTCCAACATCTAAAATATTCTCGTCAACACTACGCACACCTGCATAAGTATTTCTTAAAATAGGGAGCACCGAGTAAATAAATACGGTAATCACGACTAAATTAGGTCCTAAACCAACCGCCAGCATCAAAATAGAGAGCATCGCTAAAGAAGGAACGGTTTGAATAACATTCGCAATACCTAAAACCCAATCAGCAATTTTAGTGGTTCGAGCTAAATAAAAGCCTAAGGGAATCGCAAAAATAGCTGCAAACAATACCCCATATATCGCCATTAAAAAGTGCCGACTAAATTGTTCAAAAACATAGGCCCCATTTGATTGATAGTAATAAACAATCTGTTCCCAGAGGGGTAACTGTGTGACATCAATCATCAGAAATCATTCCTCCTTCAACGGGTTCTAAATAAGGTTCCACATCTTCAAAATAATTATTTTCTTCGAGCCAATCGAAAGCAACCGTTCGCGGTTCTAATAAGTAGTTTTCACTTATATAGTTAAGATTCTGCATTTCTTCTTCGTCAATTTGCCCTTCTAATTTTTTGAAGATACCGTCTAATTCTGGATACTCTTCAACAATTTCAGCTTTTGCTAATGGACTTGCATCATAGGGCGGGAATAAGCGCTGATCATCTTCAAGCAATACCAAATTTTGTGCAGGTATTTGTCCATCTGTTGAGTACCCCAATCCGACATCAATTTCTTCATTAGATAACGCCGTATATAATAAACCTAGACTCATTGGGAAAAGATCGTCAAATTCAAAACCGTATTTTTCAATAAACGCATTGTAGCCGTCTCCCTCACGAGTCATCCAGTTTGTGTCCACTCCAACAGAAAACTCATCTTTATATTCTTCTAAGTCACTGACCGTTTCAAGTCCATACTCTTCAGCAGTTTCAGCTCTTACCATGAAAGCATAAGTATTTGAAAAGCCATAACTTGGATACCATAAATGATCAAATTTCTCTTTAAATTGTTCCACAACAATCCGTTCAGCCTCTTCTGGATCAGTTGTCGCTTCTTGATCTAATTCTCCTGTCAAACTGGTTCCAGTATAACGAACCCCTGAAATGTTTGCGTCTCCTGTCATAAAAGCTTGATGGTTCATTCCTGAAGATAAGTTTGTAACCACATTGGCATCAATGTCTATATAATGCTCGACCATCCCTTCGATCATATACCCCATCATATCCATTTCAGTCGAGGTACCTCCAGTAATTGAGATGCCTTCTCCAGTCACGGACCCACCTAAACCAGGTAAGGCACAACCTGTTAAAAGAATACCTGTTCCTAATATACTTATAAGTTTTTTCACAAATTTACGCATTTTCAGTATTCACCTCTGACGTTGTTTGTGGTGATAATCTTTTTTCGAGATAACCAAAGCCCGAATCCATCACGATGGCGATGATAATGACGGGGATTGTCCCACCAAAAATTAAATCTTGTCGGTAAGTCTGCAAACCGTTAAATATAAAGTCACCAAGACCGCCTCCACCAATATAAGCAGCAATCGTTGTCCAAGCAATCACGTAAACAGCGGACAAACGGATCCCAGCCATTATCACTGGAATAGCCATCGGTAGTTGAACTTTTTGGATCACTTGCCCCGTCGACATTCCCATTCCTTTCGCTGCATCCAATAAATTCGGATCAACGCCAGACATTCCTAAATAGCTGTTTCTTAAAATCGGAAGTAAGGAATAAATAAACAACGCAACAACTGCAGGTACTGCACCCACACCGAGTAGAGGAACCATTAAAGCTAATAAAGCTAAGGTTGGTACTGTCTGTAAAACACTCGCGATCCCGATCACAACATTTGCAATTTTTGGAAATTGAGAAAGGATGATACCTAATGGAACAGCGACCAGAACACCCAGTCCTAGTGAAATTAAAGATAAACCGATATGTTCTAGAATTAATCTCAGAAGTGTATCTCCTTCATTCGTAAAAAATTCAATCATCTTATTCACTCGTTCCTTCAACTAGGATTTCTTCTTCAATCTCTTCTTGGTTCCAGATAATATCATAGACGAGATTTACTAAAGTAGTTTTGGTAATAATTCCTGTTAAACGCCCTTCGCTGTCAACCACTGGAATATTTGAACGTCCTGTTTTTAACACTTGTTGTAGTTGATTTTGTATCAATGTACTTTCTCGTAAAGGACGGATAGAATCATCCATAATTTCAGTAATATTTCGAGATTTATTTTTGATATTTGCAATATATTCAATGGTCACGCGCCCCATTAATTTATCATAGTCATCCACGACGAATAAGGTGTCTACTCCTTTTGAATGCATAGTCGTTAAAGCATCTGAGACAGATTTTCCAAGAGAGATTGTCAAAACATTCGAGTTCATGACTTCTTTCACCGTAATATTACTTGTTTTCGCATCAAATAAACGTTCTCGACCTACAAAATCACGAACATAATCATTGGCAGGTTCGGCTAAAATATTTTCAGGTGTATCATATTGAACGACTTTTCCTTCATGCCAGATTGCAATGCGATCGCCTAATTTAAGGGCTTCATCCATATCATGCGTCACAAAGACAAAGGTATTGTTGTACTCTTCTTGTAATTCAATCACTAATTCATGCAAAGCGTCTCGCGTAATAGGGTCTAAGGCCCCAAAAGGCTCGTCCATCAAAACAGTTCCTGGATTAGCAGCTAAGGCACGAATGACCCCAATTCGTTGTTGTTGTCCACCCGATAGCTCGCTTGGGTAACGTTCGAGCAGTTCGAGGGGAAGATCTACTCGTTCCATCAAACGCTCCGCTGTTTCACGACATTTTTCCTCACTCCACTCTAGCAAGCGCGGAACAGTGACCACATTTTCATATATGGTGAGATGGGGTAATAAACCGGTTTGCTGAATGGCATAGCCAATTTTACGTCGTAAATTTACAGGATCCATCATTTTTATCTTTTCGCCGTTCATTGTTATTTCACCATAAGTTGGCTCATGCATACGGTTAATAAGGCGTAGGGCAGTTGTTTTACCGCTTCCAGATGTTCCTATAAAACATACAAATTCACCATCCTGAATTTCTAAATCTACATTGTCAACCGCTTTTATTTCATTGTTGTAGATTTTGGATACTCCTTTAAATTCAATCACAGTTTTTTTCCTCTTTCCTTATTTATTATAAAAATTCGTTTTCATATCTGCGTTCTAAAGTAACACATAACAAAAAAGCATTCAAATTTAAACCGAAAGAACTTTGACCTATTTTGACCAATAATGGTTTTAAAACAGATTAAAAACACACGCCAACGTGAGCGTCATTTGTTTATTTCCATGTCCTTTGTGTTAAGTTAAAAGAAAGGAGTGGATCAGAATATGCATAATTATTCAAGACAACAATTTCATGAAGGATTTCAGTGGGGTCCGTTTATTTTAGGGATTTTAAGCCTCATCCTGTCCTTCTTAGCCTTTAATCATCCCATGGTTAGTATTCTCTCAGTAGCTTTTTTCTTTGCCGTTGGGGCTATTTTAAAGGGGATTTACGAGTTGTTTTTCAGAAGAGCGTTACGTCAGTTTGTCAACTACAATTCTACATTATTAATTATTATTGGAATCGTTGATTTACTGATTGGAGTCTTTTTCTTATTTAATTTATCGGGTGCTATTTTAGCATTGCCTTATTTATTTGCTTTTTGGCTAATTTTTGACTCCATTGGTACCCTCTTGACAGCAAGACCGATCCGAAATTTTAGTAATGCTCAATTCTGGTTTACAATTTTAATTGGTATTTTAGGAATTATTATTGGCTTTTTATTACTTTCAAACCCTTTCAGTACTTATGTAGCAATCGCAACTTTAGTCGGTGTTTACTTTATGCTTTATGGTATTTTAAATATTGTTTATGCTTTTTAATTCAATAAAATAAAGGGACCTGTTACTTATCAGAATCTACTGATAAATAGCAGGTCTTTTTTCATTATAATTCTTAGCCGAATTGAGCGTCATGTAATTCCGCATAATGACCATTTAGTTCCAACAATTCTTCATGCGTTCCGTCTTCATGAATGCCCTCAGCTGAGACGACCAGAATGCGATCGGCATCTTTAATCGTCGCTAAACGATGAGCAATTATTAAAGTTGTACGACCTTCTGATAATTTATTTAAAGAACTTTGGATATATTGTTCCGTTTCTGTATCTAAAGCACTCGTTGCTTCATCTAAAATTAAAATCGCTGGGTTTTTCAAAAAAGATACGGGCAATCGACAATCGTTGTTTTTGTCCGCCAGATAAACGAACCCCGCGTTCTCCTATTTCAGTGTCAAGCCCTTGCGGAAGATCTTCAACGACTTCTCGCAATTGAGCGGCATCAATCGCAGCTTCCACTTCTTCATTCGTTGCATCCAATCGTCCATATAAGACATTGTCACGCACTGTTCCATTGAATAAGAAAACATCTTGCTGCACGACGCCTATTTGTTTACGAAGCGACTCCATGGTCACCTCTCTTATATCATAATCATCAATCGTAATGGAGCCCGCAGACACTTCATAAAAACGGGGGAGTAAATTCACTAAAGTTGTTTTTCCAACTCCGCTTGGCCCTACAAAAGCGATGGTTTCTCCAGGTTTAATTGAAAGATTAATATCTTCTAAAACATCTTTTCCTTCCTCATATCCAAAAGAAACCTGATGATAGTCGATATAGCCTTTGAATTCTGGGGCTTCGATCGCATCCTGAGCGTCTTGAATGCTTGGCTCTCGCATCAATTCTTCTTGTAATCTTTTGAATCCCGTATAACCTTTCGGGTATAGCTCTAACATGGTATTAATTTTTTGAATCGGTTGGATAAAAACGTTTGATAGTAAAATAAAGCCAACAAAATCTCCCGTACTCAGCTCACCCTGTAAAATAAAGTAAGCACCCGCGATAAAAGAAAATAAATTAATTAAGCGCATAATCATATAATTAAAAGAGGAACTGACACCCATCGTCTGATAGAAATCTATTTTTGTATCACGATACCCTTGAATCATCTCTTCAAAATTTTCTTTTTCATAATCTTCATTCGCAAAGGCTTTGACGACTCGAATCCCACTTAAAGCGTTCTCGATGCCTGCATTAAAACTTGCCAAACTGTTATAAATTCTTTGGTTAACTTTGACCATTTTCTTATTAAAGAAAGCCAGCAACACGCCTAAAATAGGAATAAGAATCACCGTAATAACGGCTAGTTGCGCATGCGTATCATACATCAACACAAAAGAACCTAATAAAGTCATGACGGTTATAAAAATGTCTTCTGGGCCATGGTGAGCGAGTTCACTCACTTCAAACAATTCAGTGGTAATTGAACTCATCAATTCTCCGGTTTTTCGCTCATCGTAATAAGAGTAAGGTTGTTTTTGGTAATGTTCATATAATTCTCGACGCATATCTGTTTCAATATTAATACCTAAACGATGCCCTAATGTGACCACAATATAATTAAGTGTCATCGATAGTAAGTATAAGGAAAATAAGATAGCGGCTACTGTCATGATAACCTTTAAGCTTCCATTCGGTAAGACAGTATCAATTGTACGATTTACAGCAATAGGAAAGATTAATTCTAATATGGCTGCAATAATGGCACAGGTAAAATCAATAAAAAATAATTTCTTATAAGGTTTATAATATGAAAAAAACTTTTTTAACACATATTCTCCTCTTTTCCTTCTAAAAAGATACTTTCTATTCTATGCGAGAACAGCCAGATTAGCAAGTTAAAATAAAAACAGCCTATATCAGAGATTACCTTTTATATTTAAAATTTAAAACAAAGGGTTTCTTGCGTTTTTAGCATGATCAGAAAATATAAAAAAGCTCTTTAGTTGTAGTTAAGTCTAAAACTAAAGAGCTTTGGAGTGTTTTATTTATAGAGATCTGTTTTTAGAATGCGGTTTGCATTTTCTACACGCGCTGTAGTTGGTGTATCAATACCTTCTAATCGATAAGGAATCCCTAATTCCTCATATTTATATACACCTAGTTTATGATAAGGCAGAACTTCTACATTCTCAACGGCGGACCCTAAAGATTGAATAAATTCACTCAGTGCCTCCAAATCCTTATCAAAATCCGAGTGCTCGGGCACTAAGACATGCCGAACCCACATCGGTATTTTTCGTTGCGATAAATCGCGAGCCATTTCAAGAATGTTTGTATTTTCTGCCATGGTATATTTTTTATGAAATTCATTATTAATATGTTTAATATCCATCAATACTAAATCCGTATATTGCAACAGTTCGTCATAAACGGTAAAGAACGGCTCTTCTCGCGTAAAAGGCCCTCCACAAGAGTCGATCGCCGTATGAACATCCGCTTCTTTTGCTAATTTGAACAGTTCAAGAATGAAATCAATCTGAAGTAAAGGTTCTCCTCCACTTATTGTGATTCCACCCTCATCGCCCCAATAAGCCCGATAGTCTAAAGCCATATCGAGTATTTCTTGAGGAGAGTAAGGCGTTCCTCCACCCATGTTCCATGTATCTGGATTATGGCAGAAAGCACAGCGTAAGCGACAACCTTGCATAAAAATCACAAACCGAATACCTGGTCCATCCACAGAACCAAATGTTTCAATTGAATGGACATAACCTATATTTTTTTCTGCCATCGTTAAATATCATCCTTATCCTCTTATCTTTATTTTCTTACACCTGGTAGTCAAATATAAAAAAACATTACATACTACCATGGAAAGTACGGTTAATAACATCTTGTTGTTGTTCACGCGTTAATTTAATAAATTTAACAGCATAACCGGAGACGCGAATCGTTAATTGTGGATACTCCGCTGGATTTTCCATCGCATCAATCAATGTATCCCGGTTGAGAGCATTCACGTTTAGATGATGCCCACCTTTTTGTATATAACCATCTAACATATTCGCTAAGTTTCTGACTTGTGTTTCATCTGTTTTTCCTAAAGCACTAGGCACGATTGAAAAAGTATTTGAAATACCATCTAGTGAGGACTCATAAGGTAATTTAGCGACTGAATTAAGGCTAGCTAACGCGCCATTTTCATCTCGACCATGTAAGGGATTAGCACCTGGCGCAAAAGGCTCTCCCTCTGCCCGTCCATCCGGTGTATTTCCTGTCTTCTTCCCGTACACAACATTGGAAGTGATCGTCAGAATAGAAGTCGTATGAACAGAATCACGGTAAGTTTCATGTTGTCTAACTTTAGCCATGAATTTTTCTAGTAATTCGATCGCAAGCTCATCTACTCGGTTATCATTATTTCCATATTTAGGATAGTCGCCTTCGATTTCATAATCAATCGCTAAACCATCTTCATCACGGATAACTTTTACTTTTGCGTGTTTAATTGCTGAAAGAGAATCAACCGCTACTGAAAAACCAGCAATTCCTGTGGCCATCGTCCGCACGACTTCTGAATCATGCAAAGCCATTTCGGCACTTTCATAACTATATTTATCATGCATATAATGAATAACATTCAGTGTGTTGATATATAGACCAGCAATCCAGTCCATCATTACGTCATATTTTTCAATCACTTCGTCATATTCTAAATACTCTGAAGTAATCGGAGCGTATGCTGGAGCTACTTGAGCTTTAGAGATTTCGTCCACTCCACCATTAATCGCATATAATAACGTTTTGGCTAAGTTTGCGCGAGCGCCAAAGAATTGCATTTGTTTTCCGATTTCCATCGCTGATACACAACACGCAATGCCGTAGTCATCTCCGTAAATTGGTTGCATAAGATCGTCATTTTCATATTGAATTGCACTTGTTTCAATTGAAGCTTTTGCACAAAAGTTTTTGAAGTTTTGTGGTAAATTCTTAGACCATAACACCGTTAAGTTAGGTTCAGGCGCTGGACCTAAGTTGCTTAGCGTATGCAAGAAACGGTAACTATTTTTAGTAACCATGTGTCGTCCATCTAGTCCCATTCCTCCAATGGCTTCTGTTACCCAAGTAGGATCCCCTGAAAACAGTTCATTATATTCTGGTGTACGAGCAAATTTTACTAAGCGTAATTTCATCACAAAATGATCGACAAATTCCTGCGCTTCGCTCTCTGTAATCTTTCCTGCTTGTAAATCACGTTCTAAATAAATATCTAAAAAGGTTGAAGTACGTCCTAACGACATTGCTGCTCCATTTTGTTGTTTTACAGCAGCTAGATAACCTAAATATAGCCATTGGAAAGCTTCTTGAGCAGTTACAGCCGGCCGAGAGATATCAAAGCCATAAATATGACCCAGTTCCTTCAATTCATTTAGAGCATTAATTTGCTCAGTTAATTCTTCTCGTAAACGGATCGTGTCTTCAGACATCACGCCGCCACCACAATTTTCTTTATCGATCATTTTTTCTTCCAGTAAAAAATCCACACCATATAAAGCTACTCGGCGGTAGTCCCCAATAATCCGTCCACGTCCATAGGCATCTGGTAATCCTGTAATCACACCAGAACGACGTGCAGCTCGCATTTCTGGGGTATAGACATCAAAGACTCCTTGGTTATGTGTCTTACGATATTCTGAAAAAATGTGTGATTTTTCTGGATTAATTTCGTAACCATAAGATTCAGCAGCTTGTTCAGACATCCGAATCCCACCATACGGCTGAAAAGAACGTTTAAATGGCTGATCCGTTTGAAAACCTACAATCGTTTCTTTTTCTTTGTCTAAATAGCCTGGTCCGTGAGAAGTGATCGATGACACTACATCTGTATCCATATCGAACACGCCGCCTGCTTCAATCTCTTGGCGATCTAAATCCATCACCTGATCCCAAAGTTTTGAAGTTGCCGCTGTAGGTCCCTCTAAAAAGCGATCGTCTCCATCATATGGTTGATAATTATGCTGAATAAAATTACGAACATTGACATGACGTTTCCATTTAGTTCCGATAAAGCCCTTCCAAGATTCTTCGTAAATATCAGTTTCTTTTGCTTTTTGCATCCTTACAACTCCTTTATTTTTTGCTTAAGTCATTAGAACTTCCCTTTATCAAGTTCATAATATCACATATCAATATAAACGCAAATCATTTTCTGCATAAACATTAAGTGATTTGATATAAACTCTGATATTGAGCAAAACAACAAAAATCTTTCGCTAGTGATTCATTCACATAAACAACAAAAAAAGATAGAGACATCTAAGCTCTATCTTTTTGATCGATTATTCTTCTATTTCTGTATCTTCTTCTTTGACTTCATAAATAAGGTCATCACGACGGTAGTCTACTGGTTGACCATCTGTCGTTTCATCTAAAATAAATGACCCGTTGCTATAACGATCACTGATACTGTAATTTTTTGGCTGAATGGTAAATTCTTTTTCTTTGTCTGTGAAAATCGTTATTGATTCTTCGTTGTCTTCAACTTCGATTAATAAGCTTGGACGATGTGGATTTGATTTAAGTTCTCTTAAAACAAGTAAGCCTCGTTTAGCACGCGAAATGATATCAAAATCCAGTAAGTTCATCTTCTTCACGGCTCCACGGTGTGTAACCAGCATTGCATAACTTTCTTCAGTATCATTATCGATCAATAATCCTGAAATCACATAATCTTCGTCTTTTAGATTGATCGCTTTGACCCCTTTTGCATTGGGCCCATAAGTTGAAACTTCATCCAATGGATAACGCAAACCATAACCACGACGGCTAACTAAGAAGACATCAAAGTTATCGTCCGCTGTTACTTGATAAACTTTCAGTAATGCATCGGTTTGATCTTGTAACTTAATCGCATTTGCGCTTGATGTACGGTAATTTCTTTTATGCTTAAAATCAGAAACAACCGTTTGTTTAATGTAACCACTACGTGTCATAAAGACAAACTTCTTATCATCAGGTAGTTGTTCATAATCAAAGACCGCCACAATTCTTTCATTCGGTTCAAATGAAATATTTTGCGATAAGTGTTGCCCCGCATCCTTCCAACGAATATCCGGAAGCTCATGTACAGGACGATTAATCACTTTTCCTTCACTTGTAAAAATAACCAATTGATCAAGGGTTGACATCCGCTTCGTAAAAATCACTTGGTCCCCTGCCCGTATTCCGATATCTTCAGGCTCGGAAGAAGCATAAGAGCGTGTGCTCGTTCTTTTAATGTAACCTTCTCGAGTCAATGATACGATCACTTCTTCTTCAGAAACAAGGACTTCTTTTTCAACTTTTAACTCTTCAATCTTATCTTCAATTTGAGTTAAACGTGGACTACCATAGTTTTCCTTAATTTCTATTAATTCGGCTTCAATGACTTGGTTCAGCTTATCTTCGTCTGAAAGAATCGCATTATAATCTTTAATGCGCTCTTCTAAAGCTTTTGCTTCTTCTTCCAGTTCAGTAATATCTGTGTTCGTTAAGCGATATAGCTGTAAGTTCACAATCGCTTCTGCTTGTTTCTCACTAAATTCAAAAGTATTGATTAAGTTCACTTTTGCATGCGATTTATTATCACTTTCTCGAATCACTTGAATCACTTGGTCTAAAATAGATACAGCTTTAATTAAACCGTGCACAATATGTTCACGTGCTTTATCTTTTTCCAAGAGTGTTTGTGTTCGACGTGTAATGACTTCTCTTCTAAAAGATAAGTAACTCGTTAAGATATCTTTTAAGCCCAGCAATTTTGGTTGCTTATCATCGATTGCAATCACATTATAGTTATAAGAAACTTGTAAATCAGTATTTTTTAATAAATAAGTTAAGATACCTTCTGCATTCACATTCTTTCTTAATTCAACTACAATTCGCAAGCCCGAACGATCTGTTTCATCCCGAACATCTGCAATCCCATCAATTTGTTTGTTAATACGAATATCATGCATTTTACTAACTAAATTCCCTTTATTGACTTCATAGGGAATTTCACTGATCACAATTTGTTCGCGTCCTCCACGCATCTTTTCGATCTCCGTTTTAGAACGAATCACAACACGTCCTCGACCTGTTTTATAAGCTTTTTCTAATCCCTTCGCCCCTTGGACGATACCTCCTGTCGGAAAGTCTGGTCCCTGAACGAATTTCATTAGATCTTTAAGTGTAGCTTCCGGATTGTTAATGAGATGAATCGTAGCATCAATAACTTCCTCTAAATTATGGGGTGGGATATCGGTCGCATACCCTGAGGAAATTCCTGTGGCTCCATTTACTAATAAGTTTGGATAGCGCGCAGGTAAAACAGTCGGCTCTTCATCCGTATCATCGAAGTTTAAGATAAAATCAACAGTATCTAGATTTAAATCTTTCACTAACTCATCCGCAATTTTTGACAATCGCGCTTCTGTATAACGCATAGCTGCTGCAGGATCCCCATCCATACTCCCGTTATTTCCTTGCATATCAACAAGGGGCATCCGCATTTTCCAATCTTGACTCAAACGCACCATCGCATCATACACCGAGGTATCTCCGTGGGGGTGGTAGTTCCCGATCACATTCCCCACAGTTTTTGCAGCCTTACGATAAGGCTTATCATAAGTGTTTGAATCGTTCGACATCGCGAAAATAATTCGTCGTTGGACAGGTTTTAGCCCATCGCGAATATCAGGAATTGCTCGTTCTTGGATAATATACTTTGAATAGCGCCCAAAACGATCCCCCATCACATTTTCTAATGTTATTTTTTGAACTCCAGTATTTTCTGACATTATACATCTAACCTTTCTGGATGAATGTCTTCTTCATTTTCTTCTAGTATTTCTTCTGATTCTAAAATACTTCCATCTTCGCCCATGGTAAACTCGACATTCTCTTCTAACCATTCACGACGCGGAGACACTTTTGACCCCATTAACACAGAAACTCGTCGTTCTGCTTTTGCTTCATCATCAATGGTTACTTGAATCAACGTTCGTCTTTCTGGGTCCATCGTTGTTTCCCATAATTGACTCGCATTCATTTCCCCTAAACCTTTATAACGTTGTAGCGAATATTTTTTAAGATCTTTTGTCGCTTCTGCTAATTCTTCATCTGTCCAAGCATAAATTGCTTTACGATTTTTGCCACTACCAGAAGTAATCTTATAAAGAGGTGGTTGAGCAAGATAAATTTTACCTGCATCAATCAAAGGACGCATATAACGGTAAAAGAAGGTAAGAAGTAAAGTTTGAATATGGGCACCATCTGTATCCGCATCCGTCATAATAATAATTTTGTCATAATTACAATCTTCAATATCAAATTCAGGACCTACGCCTGCACCAATTGTGTAAATCATCGTTGCGATCTCTTCGTTTTTAAAGATATCAGTAATCGATGCTTTCTCTGTGTTAATTACCTTTCCTCGTAAAGGAAGAATCGCTTGGAACGTTCGATCGCGTCCTTGCTTCGCTGAACCTCCCGCTGAGTTCCCCTCGACGAGGTATAATTCATTCCGCTTAGCATTACGACCTTGCGCAGGTGTTAACTTATCCGAAATTAAAGCATCTCGTTGACGGCGTGATTTACTGTCTCGAGAAGCATTTTTCGCTTTACGTGCAGCTTCGCGCGCTTCACGTGCTTTGATCGCTTTACGAACAATTTGTTGCGAGACTTCCCCATTCTCAGCTAAGAAGAAGCCTAATTGTTCAGAAATCACAGCATCTACTGCTCCTCGCGCTTCAGCCGTTCCTAATTTGTTCTTGGTTTGTCCTTCGAATTGTAAAATGTTTTCAGGAATACGGACTGATAAAATGACGGCAATTCCTTCTCGAATATCTGAACCTTCTAAGTTTTTATCTTTTTCTTTTAACAAACCAGCATTGCGCGCATACTCATTAAAAGTCTTTGTTAAGGCTGTTTTTGCACCTGTTTCGTGCGTTCCAGCGTCTCGCGTCCGAACGTTATTCACAAAACTTAAGAAGTTGTCCGTATAACCATCGTTATATTGAAAAGCAAATTCGACTTCAATGCCGTTACTTTTCCCTTCAAAATAGCCGATAGGAGATAAAGTATCTTTATCCTCGTTTAAATATTCCACAAAGGATTTAATCCCGTCTTCATAATAGAAGTCTTCTTCTAAATCTTCTTCGCGTTCATCAATAATGTGAATATTTAATTTTTTAAGTAAAAAGGCCGATTCACGTAAACGTTCAGATAAAGTGTCATAAGAAATTTTAGTCGAACTAAAAATCTCATCATCGGGTTTAAAGTGAATCGTTGTCCCTGATCCTTTTCCTTTAACCTTTTTACGCGTAACATCCCCAACAGGCTTTCCACCATTTTTGAACTTTTGTGTATATTCATAACCATCTCTTTGAACGGTAACCGTTAGCCATTCAGAAAGTGCGTTCACCACGGCAGCACCTACCCCATGTAGACCACCGGAGGTTTTATAACCGCCATCCTCGCTAAATTTACCTCCTGCGTGCAGGATAGTAAAGATGACTTGCAAAGTAGGTATTCCTGATTCGTGCATCCCTGTAGGCATTCCTCGCCCATTGTCTTGAACACTTACACTGTCATCTTCATGAATTCTTACAGTAATTTTATCTCCGTAACCAGCAAGCACCTCGTCAACAGAGTTATCGACAATTTCATACACTAGATGGTGTAGTCCACGTGAGTCTGTTGAACCAATATACATTCCTGGACGTTTTCTTACAGCATCTAGTCCTTCTAAAATTTGAATAGAAGAATCTGAATAATTTTGTTGCGCCATAAATGTTGCATCCCTTCTACAAATTTAACAACTTTTAATTAAATTTATTTTTGTTTTTATTGAAACGTTTGTTCTTATATAACAAGCATACTCTATAAGTATAACACAAATTTGTCAAATATGCTCAGAACAATTGTTAGGTCAAGGTTTCCTTAAGTAGTCATTTCTCTTTTTAATTTTTTCGCTCATAAATACTGAACAAGAATACCGTTTTATGTGTTAAATTTCAATCAATATTTCTTACGCAGTATAAAGAAACCCGAAAGATTTAAGCGTTGATTCGAATGATTACACTTGTTCTCTCCAAAGGATATATCTGTTCCCTTCACTCAGTTCGTTATTTTTGAGTAGACATTGAAACGTCTAAATCCTTTATTCTCGGTCATTTTTAAAATAACATTTTAAGATTCTCAAAATCGTGGTAAAATAAACATATCGATCTTCAGTGTTTACTTAGACTTATTCGCGTTTATAAAAAACACTGAATGATAAAGGAGAGATTATATTGGCTATATTCATTCAATGCGTGATCGCATACCTCTTAGGTTCTATTCCTTCAGGTGTTTGGATTGGTAAATTGTTTTACCAAAAAGATATTCGCGAATATGGAAGTGGAAATACTGGAGCCACAAATACATTTCGAATTCTCGGTGTGAAGGCAGGCATTGTCGCTTTGATTCTCGATGTATTAAAAGGGACCGCCGCAACACTTCTTCCCATTTATTTAAATACAAATATTCATCCTGTTTTTATTGGTGTTTTTGCTATCTTAGGTCATATTTATTCTGCTTATATTCATTTTAAAGGGGGAAAAGCTGTTGCGACTTCAGCCGGTGTGGCCTTAGCCTTACATCCTATCTTTTTATTGATCTTTGTAGGTGTCTTTTTAATTATTCTATTTCTATCAAGCACCGTCAGCTTGGCGAGTATCTCCGCTGTTTTCTTAGCGGCGATTGGCAGTTTATTTATCGACGATCCCTTATTTTCTGTTGTTGTATGGCTCCTTGCTTTAATCATACTTTACTTACATCGAGAAAATATTAAACGTTTAAGAAAGGGTACAGAAAGTAAGGTGCCTTTTGGTTTACGTCGTTCAAAAAAGCAAGAATAAAATCATTTAAAGCGTATAAAAAACTGCTCGTTATTTGGATTTTTCCGAATAGACGAGCAGTTTTTTGTTTAGCTTTTATAGAATATATTGTGAAAGATCTTTATCTTCTGCAATGTCGCCAATACGATCAGACACATATTTCTCTGTAATTTGAACTTCTCCCATTTGCATTTCTGTTGCTTCAAAGAGTAATTCTTCAAGCAGTTTTTCCAAAATGGTGTGCAATCTTCTGGCACCAATATTATCGGTCTCTTCATTTATTTTCTGAGCAATACGGGCCATCTCTTCTACTGCATCCATCGTAAAGTTTATTTCGATGTTTTCTGTTTCAAGAAGAGCTTTATATTGCTTGATTAATGAGTTTTTCGGTTCCGTTAAGATTTTAACAAAATCTTCTGCTGATAAATCATCTAACTCGACCCGAATAGGGAAACGACCTTGAAGTTCTGGAATAAGATCACTTGGTGTTGAAGTATGGAAAGCGCCTGAACCGATAAATAACATATAATCGGTTTTTACGTTCCCATATTTTGTTTGAACAACAGACCCTTCAACAATCGGTAAAATGTCTCGTTGAACTCCTTCACGAGAAACTTGTTGTTGGCCACCTTCATTTCCAGCAGTAATCTTATCAATCTCATCTAAGAAAATAATACCATTATTTTCAGCGAGTTTAACCGCTTCTGCATTGATGTCTTCCGTATTAATTAACTTGTCGGCTTCTTCTTCCGTTAAGACTTCAATAGCTTCTTTAACCGGCATACTGCGTTTCACTTTACGTGGCGGTTGCAATGAGCCTAAAGTATCGGATAAATCAATCCCCATTTGTTCAAATTGCGCATTCATAGGACCTGAAGGGGTTTGTTTTTTCTCTTCCACTTCAATTTCCACTTCGCGAGAATCCACGACGCCACGTTTAATTTGATCTTCGAGTTCTTTACGTTTAGTAGAAATTTCTTCTGTGACTTCCTCTTCTGGCTCCTCTTGAGGGAAATTCATTTGTTGAGGATCCATGCCCATACTTTGGAATACTTGACTGAGCGGGTCTGTTCTCTTTTCAGTTTTCTCACGACGAATTCCTGGAACCAATGCTTTAGCAATCCGTTTAATGGCTTCATTTTCCGCACGTGCATGCACCTGGCTTCTTTTCTGTCGACGTACAATTTGTATCGCCGCTTCTACTAAGTCACGCACCATTGATTCTACATCGCGTCCGACATAACCGACTTCAG
Organism: uncultured Atopostipes sp.; assembly: GCA_910588235.1. GTDB lineage: Bacteria > Bacillota > Bacilli > Lactobacillales > Carnobacteriaceae_A > Atopostipes. The sequence goes on from CAJUOQ010000001.1 coordinate 31,549, forward strand.
TGAATTTGGTTGCTTCTACTTTTATAAAAGGAGCATTTAAAATATTGGCTAGTCGACGAGCAATTTCTGTTTTCCCTACCCCAGTAGGTCCAATCATTAAAATATTTTTAGGTGTAATTTCTTTTTGCATTTCTGGTTCAATTAACTGTCGACGATACCGGTTACGTAAGGCAATCGCAACAGATTTTTTCGCGTTATGTTGTCCAATGATATATTGGTTTAAACGTTCAACAATTTCTTTTGGCGTTAATTCTTTTGCGTTTAACAAATTTAATCACTCCGATTCTTAAAGATTTTCAGTAATGATGTTGCCGTTTGTAAAGATATCAATTTCTGAAGCAATTTTTAAGCCTTCATAAGCAATTTCTTCAGCAGTCATTTCTTTATTATGGCGTTTTAAAGCGCGAGCAGCAGCTAGCGCATAGTTTCCACCGGAACCGACACTGATGACTGAATCATCGGGGGCAATCACTTCGCCGGTACCAGAGATTAATAGCATTTGATCTTTATCCATCGCAATGAGTAAAGCCTCTAATTGTCGCATGGATTTATCTGAACGCCATTCTTGCGCCAGTTCAACAGCCGCTCGTTCTAAATTCCCACTGTATTTATTTAAATTACCTTCAAATTTATCTTCAAGTGTAAAAGCATCCGCGACGCTTCCAGCGAATCCAACTAACACTTCTCCATGATATATTTTTCGAATTTTACGCGCAGTCCCTTTCATAATGACTGACTCACCCATTGTTACTTGACCGTCACCAGCCATAGCTGTTTCGCCATTATGTTGTACCGCTAATATAGTTGTAGCGTGAAACTTCATCATTCTATCTCCTCCGTATCAAACATTCAATTCTTGTAAAATATGTCTCTATTTTCATCATAACATCCCGCTACACCGAAAAAATCAGGCGCGCGGATGAAATTTACTATAATCTTTTAATAAATGATCCTTTGTTACATGCGTATAAATTTGTGTAGACGATAAACTTTTATGTCCAAGGAGTTCTTGAACGGTTCGCATGTCTGCTCCATTATCCAATAAATGGGTCGCAAAAGAGTGGCGCAATTTATGGGGATGAATAGAGGAAGTTAAACTGGTTTGTTTAATTAATTGATTCAAAGCATATTGAATACCCGACACTGAAATGTGGTCGCCATATTGACTAATCAATAAATATTCATGATCTTTTTGGTATTTTTTCATCAGCGGCGTGCGGCAGTTTTCAATATAATTTTCAATCGCAATGCGAGCATACTCGCCAAAAGGGACATAACGTTCGCGGTTTCCTTTTCCGAGTACTAATAGCACACCTAAATCTAAATCCACATCTTCTACTTTCAATGCTTGACACTCACTCACGCGGATACCTGTACCATATAAAATTTCAAGAATCGCATTGTCTCGGAAATCTAAAGATTCAGTCCCTGCGGCTGCTTCGAATAATTTTTGAATCTCTTCATCATAAAAGAAATTCGGTAAACGTAAACCGGTCTTCTTTAAATGTAAATAAGAAAAAGGATTTTCAGAAATAAATTGATGACTGAGTAAATATTGATAAAAAGCTCGTAAACTTGAAATTTTTCTTGAAATGGATGGACGACTATATTGCTCATCCGTTAAGCGACTTAAATAAATACGTGCATCTGAAAGTTCTACTTTTTTTAAATCCTCATCGCCTGTTTCTTTTAAAAATTCAAGAAAATGATAAATATCTTCAGCATAAGCTTCTTTCGTCAAATCTGAATAATTTCTTTCATGGGTCAAGTAATTCATAAATTCGTTGACTAACTCTTCATTCTTATTCATTTTTATCTCCAAGCTTTCTAAAGATTTCTCAGTCGTTTTTGTCTACCTCCCTATTTTAGCATAGATTTAAAAAAACTCGATAAAAACATATTGAAAGATTTATGAATAAAAAACGCTGATTCAAAAAATAATCAGCGTTTTTTAAACTATTCATTTATTTTTGTGGCTCTTCTTCATAATCACAATTTGAACATTTTACTTGTGTTTGTTTTCGTGTGCGTTTCTCGACTAAATACTCAGCACATTTTGGACAATCTCTGCCAATTGGCTTGTCCCATGAAGAGAAATCACAATCTGGATATCGCTCACAGCCGTAAAACAAACGGTTCTTTTTCGTTTTACGCTCGACAACTTCTCCTTTGCCACATGTTGGACACGTAACCCCGATCTTTTTAAGAATCGGTTTCGTATTCCGACAATCTGGGAAATTCGAACAAGCATAAAACTTACCGTAGCGGCCCATTTTAATGACCATTGGATGACCACATTTTTCACAGTCAAAGCCGGCCGGTTCGTCTCGAATCTCTATTTCTTCCATCTCTTCTTCTGCTTTTTCGACTTCTTGATTAAAAGGTTGGTAGAAATCATCAATTAATTTCACCCAATCTTGTTTTCCTTCTTCAATCTCATCTAATTGCTCTTCCATTTCTGCTGTAAATTTAACATCTACAATCTCAGGGAAGTATTCAGCAATTAAATCATTCACGATTTCACCAAGTTCGGTTGGTTCGAAGCGACGATTGTTCATCGTCACATAATAACGTCTTCGTAAAGTATTCAATGTTGGAGCGTATGTGGACGGTCGTCCTACCCCATTTTCTTCTAATGCTTTGACTAAAGTCGCTTCACTATATCTTGCAGGCGGTTGTGTAAAGTGTTGTTTTGGATCAAGCTTTAATAACTTTACATTTTCTCCTTTTTCTAAATCAGGCAAGATATTATCTTTCTCACTGTTGCTGTCTTTATAGACTTTTTGATAACCAGCAAAGGCTAATTGTGAACCATTAGCACGGAAAATAACGCCGTTCTGTTCCAAATCAACACGCATTGTGTTATATACTGCTGCTTTCATTTGGCTTGCCATGAATCGATTCCAAATTAGTTGATATAAACGAAATTGGTCTTTTGATAGGTATTTTTTAATCGAAGCCGGTGTACGTTTCGCACTTGTTGGACGTACCGCTTCGTGCGCATCTTGTGCATTTTCAGTATTTGAGGTCGCTTTTTTAGCCCCTACATATTCTTTTCCATATTCTTCTTCAATATAGTCAATCGCTTCGTTTCGTGCAAGATTTGAAATACGAGTCGAATCGGTACGCATATAGGTAATTAATCCTGTGGTTTGATTTCTTTGGATTGAAACTCCTTCATATAGTTGTTGGGCAGTACTCATTGTTTTATTGGTACGGAAGTTTAATCGATTAGCAGCTTCCTGTTGTAGCGTACTTGTGGTGAAAGGTTTCTTTGGATTCCGTCTTCTTTTACTACGTTTCACTTCTTGAACCGCAAAAGGTTGTTTTTGGTCGATTTTTTCTAAGACTTCTGAGACTTTTTCTTGGTTTGGTAAATCCACTTTCTTCGCATCAAAACCATGGAACGCAGCCTCAAATTGTTGCTTATCTTTTTCAAAATCACCTGTAATAGACCAGTATTCCTCTGGTTTAAAGTTTCTTATTTCTTTCTCGCGGTCAATAATAATTTTTAGTGCTACCGACTGTACACGACCAGCACTTAATCCATTCTTTACCTTTTTCCATAAAATCGGACTGATTTTATAACCAACAATTCGGTCTAAAATACGACGACCTTGTTGGGCATCGACTAAATCTTTATTAATTGTACGAGGTGTTTTAAACGCATCTTTTACTGCATCTTTTGTGATCTCATTAAACACCACGCGATTTTCAGCATCTTCTTCTAGTTTTAACGCATGACCTAAATGCCATGCAATAGCTTCCCCTTCACGGTCCGGGTCGGCTGCGAGGTATACTTTTTCAGCTTTTTTTGCATATTTTCTTAAATCTTTTAAGACAGGACCTTTTCCTCGAATAGTAATATAATCAGGCTCATAATTGTTTTCAAAATCAATGGCCATACGACTTTTAGGTAAATCTCTGACATGGCCTAAACTGGCGACCACTTTATAATTTTTACCTAAGTATTTTTCAATGGTCTTCCCTTTAGCTGGTGACTCTACAATGACTAAATACTTAAAAGCCAAACTAAAACTCCTTCCTACTGGAACATTTTTACATTCTGGTTGTTATTTATTTTGAATATTTTCTAAACAAATTTGTATCTTTCGTAAATCGTTACATATCATAGGACAATTGAAATCATTTTGTCAACTTTTTTACAAAATATTTTTAATGTGCTGTAAAATAAAAGAACAGTTTCTACTATATAAAGAACCATTCTTTCAGGATATCTCCGCTGTCTTGAGTCAAAATTGCGCCTAGTTGAATTAAGCGGTGGTTCCCTGCTCGGTTTTCTTCGAAGATAGAACCAGGTACTGCAAAAACATCGCGCCCTTCATCAAGGGCATTGTAAGCAGTAATTAAACTTCCACTTCGTTTCTTTGCCTCAACGACTAGCACGCCTCGACTCAGTCCGGCTATTATACGATTTCGTTCAGGAAAATGAAACTTTAACGGCTTAGACCCCATTGGATATTCACTGATCACGAGATGTTCTTCGCTTAAAAATTCTTGAAGCGATCGATTAGCATAAGGATAAAAAACATCTAAGCCGGTACCGATTACTCCCACAGTTTGTCCCTTATTTTTCAAACTATGCACATGAGCTTCTGTGTCAATCCCTTTAGCCAATCCACTGACTATTGCGATTTCTTGTTTACTCTGATGGATAATGTCTTTTACAATGTGAGCAACCACTTCTTTCCCATAAGACGTATCTGCGCGGGCACCCACCACGCCTAACCACGTTTTCTTTTTTAACCATTCGATTTGCCCTTTATAAAATAAAACAACGGGCGGCGCATAAATTTGTTTTAAAGGATCTGGATATTCCGCAGATAACAGATGGATCCACTCAATATTATTTTCTTTGTAACGGATCATTTCTTCTTCAATCGAAAGATCATTTAAAAAAGACAGAAAAAAAGCTTTCTTTTTCATGGAAAGCTTTTTGATATTGTTGGCCTGTTCGAGTACTTTCTCATCGATCTCTTCCTTAAAATGGTCCACGACCAACTCAACAAATAAACTGTATTTTTCTGTTGCTTGTAAAGACGGATACACACCAATCGCAAACATAATTTCATCAATCGACAAATCTTTAATCATTTTCATCACTCACCTTTATTTTTTTAAACCCTCTATAATATATATTTGCATAAAAGTGAGAATTTCATTTTTTAAATGGAAAAAGTTTAAATATATTTGTTGACTGGTGAAAAAGTTCGTCGATGAATAGGCGTCGCTCCATATTCTTCGAGCCCTTCAAGATGCGCTTTCGTACCGTAACCGACATTGCTTAAAAATTCGTATCCCGGATACTTTTTATCATACTCTGCCATCAAACGGTCGCGCGTGACTTTTGCGATAATACTTGCAGCGGCAATACTATTACTATTCATATCCCCTTTAATCACCGCTTGTTGTGGGATTTCAGTAGGCAAAGTCATCGCGTCCACCAATAAATAATCAGGGGCCGTGGATAAATCACTAACCGCTTTTAGCATTGCTAATTTCGTCGCTTCTAAGATATTCACGCGATCAATATTCTCAGCTGAGATGATTCCTAGGCCGATTCCTTTTGCCTTTTCTTGAATTTCTTGAAACAGCTCATTGCGTTTTGTGGCCGACAATTTCTTTGAATCATCTAAACCTAAAATAGGCTCAGCAGTATCTAAGATAACTGCTGCCGCCACCACTGGACCAGCCAGCGGTCCTCTACCTACTTCATCAATGCCCGCAATCGCTTCATAGCCAGCAGCATGCCCTTGGTTTTCATACTGGTTCATCGTTATAAAGCGTGTTTCTAATGCTTCTATTGCTTTTTGCTTTTTCTGCCATTTTTTAAGGGCCACTTGAACACCTTTACGTTCATCTGCTTGTAATTCTGATAAAAAAGGATCTTTTTCATCCGTAATCAATGCCAGTTTTTCTTTAATCTCTTTAATTGTTTGTTTCTTCATTTTCTAAGCTCAATTCTTTTGGAGTTTCGAAAGAAAGACGTCCTAGCTTTCCATCTCTTATTTCATTCAATAACATTTCAGACCCACGTTCATAATCATCGAAAAATCCACGCTTTTCAGTAATGAGTAAGATGAGGTCTGGGGCTGTGAGTTCTTCTTCTAATTCCTTATCAAAATGATAACGAGTTGCAAGAGCTCCAGGATAATTTTTCGTTAAATAATTAATCGCATAAATAGCAATGTCATCCACATAATACAAGGTATGCTTAATGGCGCCCGTTAGAGCTAATTTTTCTCCTTGTTCATGACCTTCAAATTTCGGCCATAAAATACCCGGCATATCGAGTAACTCTAATTGTTTTTTATATTTCACCCATTGTTGTGCTTTGGTTACGCCTGGTCGATCGCCTGTTTGTGTCACGTTTTTGCCTGCAAAGCGATTAATTAAAGTAGATTTTCCCACATTCGGAATTCCTACAGTTACTCCTCGGATGGCTCGAGGCTTCAATCCCTTTGCTTCCCTTTTGGCAGAATCATCTTCTAGCACATTCTTGGCCGCATCAATTATTTTTTGAATCCCTTTTGCGGACTTTCCATTGAATGCAACAGCTTCAATATTCTGACTTTGATAATATTTTAACCACTGATCGGTAATCCCAGGATTCGCTAAGTCTGCTTTCATTAAGACTAAAACATGGGGTTTATTTTGGATAATTTCAGAAACATCTGGGTTTCTCGATGCATTTGGAATCCGCGCATCGACGAGTTCAAAAACAACATCAACTAATGGTAACTTTTCTGTCAATTCTCGTTTAGCTTTTGCCATATGGCCTGGATACCATTGTATATTTGCCATAATAACACCTCTTAATCATAAAATTACCGTGCCAGTATGAATCAACTAGCACGGTTTTATTTAAATTTATTTTTAAATCACTACTCGACAAAACCGAACTTTTTAAAAGGCCAGTAACGCAATGACACTTTTCCAAGTAGAGATTCTTCTTCAACAAAACCAAAACTACGACTATCTCTTGAATTTAATCGATTATCTCCGAGTACAAAATATTCACCTTCTGGAACCTCTTCTTCTCCTAAAAGCGTTAATAAAGAGAAATCACCAGAAGAGAAATAAGAAACTTCATCGGACGGGTCTGCGGGTAGAAATTCTTGATCAACCGGTTCACCATTTAAGTATAAGACATCTTCTTCATACTCAACGGTATCTCCAGGCATACCAATCACACGCTTGATATATTGGGTGTCTTCCTCATCTGGCGGTGGAAAAACAACGATATCAAAACGTTCAATATCAGAAAATTTATTTAAAAGTAAATAATCACCATCTGATAGTGTTGGTTCCATGGAATCCCCATCCACCATAACTGGCGCAAAGAAAAAGTGATGAACGACAAAAAATATCAAAGATAAGACCACAATATATTTTATGGTCGAAATTAACTCTTGAAAAAAAGTTCCTTCATTTTGTTTATTATTATTTTTTTTTGGTGCATGCTTTTCACTACGTGGTGGAAAGTTTGATTCATAATCTCCCATTATACCCGTCTCCAATAACTATAATTTCATTTCTACATTCCTATAATAACATAACTCGCTTGAAAATACATTTTTGAAGAATGAAAGACACAAATACTTTACCTCAAAGAAAATCAGAGCTTTACTTCAGTTAAAAGTAAAACTCTGGTTTTTAATCATTTATTCTTGCAACGCTTCAACAGCTGCTTCGTATTGTGTGTCGTTTTCTTCTATTTTTGTTCGTAAAGCCTCTGTCAATAAGCGGGCGGTTTCTCCTGTCACGACCCCATCGACTGGTAAATCATTTTCAGTTTGGAAATTTTCCACTGCTTCAACCACTGTTTCGTCAAATGTTTCATTGTTAGAAACTTCATAGTCTAAAGCAGAAAGTACATTCTTCAAGTTTTTCACTTCTGCTGAAGTTTGCCCTTCTTCATAAGTTGCACTAGAGTTAACAATAAATAAAGTAGCATAATCAGGTAGCGAGACCTCAACATCGGGCTCAATACCTTCTTCATTAATCCATTCGCCATCTGCTGTTAACCATTTTCCACTCGTGAATTTGACTTCATCTTCTTCGCCGAGTTCAACAACGCTCTGAACGGTTCCTTTACCGAAAGTAGTATCGCCATAGATAGGAATACCGGCTGAACGCATCGCACCTGCGAGGATTTCAGAAGCACTCGCGCTTCCCTCATCGACAAGTAAAACAGCCTCGCCATCGTATTTAAATTCGCCGTACTCTTCTGATGCATTATAAACAGTCGGTTCTTCATCTTCTCTATATTCTGTCATCATTAAAGGTTCGCCATTTGGCACAAAAATATTCGAAATTTGTAAAGCTGTTGTCAATAAACCACCGGGGTTTCCACGAACATCGAAAACAATTTTTTCAACCCCTTGGTCTTCTAACTCCTGAATAGCCGTGGTTGTTTCTTCGTAAGTTGGCATATTAAAATTGACAATATTCACATAACCAATCGAGTCATCTTCTTCGTCAACTTCGTAAAAAACTGTTTCCAAAGGAATCGTTGCGCGTACAAGAGACACTGTAAATTGTTCTTCGCCACGTCGAATCAACAGCTCTACACTACTATCTTCAGGTCCTCGAATTAATTCAACTGCCTCATTAAGTGGGAGATCAGCAACGGATTCACCAGCGACTTCCAAGATTAAATCGTTAGGTTGTAAACCAGCTTCTTCTGCGGGTGAATTGGCGATTGGCGAAATGATTCGCACATAATCTCCATCTTTCATTACTTCAGCGCCGATCCCTTCGAAAGACCCTGAAACGTCCTCTTCAAAACTAGAGCTTTCCACTTGGTCCATATATTCAGTATAAGGATCGCCAACAGCTGCTGCCATGCCGTCTAGAGCACCCTCCACTAAAACTTCTGAATCCACTTCTTCATAATAATTCGTTTTTAATATCGTATAGAGTTTATTGATCGGCGATAGTTCCTCTTGTTCCCCAAAGAGCAATTGCGTATCCAATTCCGTTTCAGTCGCTTCTTCAGGTGTTGCCGCCTCTTCATTGCTCTGCTCACCTGAAACAAAGTAATTAACAGAAATTGTTCCAATGACCCCAATCAATAATGCTACAATAATCGAAAGAATGTAACGATTTCTACTGACGGTTCGTTTGTCGTTCTGTTTTCCATTTTCATTCATACGCAATAACTCCTTTAAATTTCAGTTTCTGTTTATTGATGTTCAATAGCTGTTTCAAGGGCAATGATCATCATATCATCAAATGTACGTTCACGTTCCTCAGCCGTTGTTTCTTCTCCCGTTAAAATATGGTCACTAATTGTAAGAATAGCTAAGGCTTTCTTTTGGTATTTAGCAGCTAAGGTGTATAAAGCAGCAGCTTCCATTTCTGTTGCTAATACGCCATAGTCGGCCAGTTTATTTTTATCCAATTCTTCATTGTAGAAACGATCAGCAGTCAAAACGTTCCCTGCACGAACATTATAACCATTTTCAATCCCTTTTTCATACGCTGTTTTTAATAGACCAAAATCAGCAAGCGGAGCAAAATCAACTTGATTATTAAATGTTTGACGATTGATTCCCGAGTCCGTTGTTGCTCCTTGAGCTAGCACCACATCGCGTACTTCAACATCTTTTTGTAGGGCACCCGCTGAACCCACGCGCATTAAAATTTCACAACCGTATTCATTAATTAATTCTTCAACATAAATACTGATTGAAGGCACACCCATCCCTGTCCCTTGCACTGAGATTGGCACTCCTTTATATGTACCTGTAAAACCAAAAGCATTACGTACAGTATTATATTGTTTGACATCCTCTAAGAATGTTTCCGCAATGTATTTTGCACGTAATGGATCTCCTGGAAGTAAAACAATTTTTGCGATGTCGCCTTTCTCTGCTCCAATATGTGTACTCATAAATAAATGCTCCTCTTTTTTTATTTTTAGTTATTTTTCACTATGATTGACAATATATCGCTCCCACGCCTCATCAAAAATTGTCATGGAAGGTAAATAATCACCATTCAGTTCTAAATGTGTACTGACTTCATCGTAATCTTCTGACTGCTTAGGAAAAATTCGATCATTAAAAGCCGCATTAGCAAATAATGTAATCTCATCTTTTTTATAGGGATCTCTTTCAGTCATTAGATATTGATAAAAGCTCATCTCCATTTCCACACACCTACCTCTATGTATTTTATTTATCCTATCATTTATTGAGAAAGTGTAAACTGCTCCTTTTAAAGATTTTTAGCAGCCCACTCTGCTCGTTCTTCTTTTTCTTGTTGATAGCGTGCTTGATTCTTTTTATGAAAATCTTGATGTTCATCTTCTGCACGATAAAATGTAGGCGCCTTTTCAATGGTGACAACAATAGGCTCTTTATATATTTCGCTGGCTGCTAATTGTGCTTTTGATTTTTCAGCAATCTCTCTTTGTTCATCAGAATAATAATAAATCACAGGACGATAACTATCGCCTCGATCCATGAACTGTCCACTCGCATCGGTTGGGTCCGTGACTTCCCAATAAATACTGACTAATTTTTCAAAACTCATCATTTCTGGATCAAATGTAATTTGAACCACTTCCGTATGGCCCGTCGTCTGGCTTTTTACTTGTTCATAAGTTGGATTTTCTACATGGCCGCCAGCGTAACCAGAAATGACCGTTTCGATTCCTGGTTGTGAATCAAATGGCTCAATCATGCACCAAAAACAACCTCCTGCAAATAAAGCTTTTTCCATATGATTACTCCTTTCTCGTTTTTATTTATTCATTGTGCGACTCCTTTTGGATTTGATCGGTTATTATACGTTTATTGACATGTAATTTCAACTCGATTTCATCAGCTTCTAAGTCAATTTTTATCATTTCAACCCCAAATTCATTAGTAGCCGACAGCTTATTTAGATTGATTGTAATCCTTTGTTGCTCACTGTCAATCGCAATAAAATCAGGGACGGACATTTGTCGAGCCATTAAGCTCATGACGCTACTTACAGGGAGTGAAAAGTTGCCCACTTCCACTTCTTCTCCACGTAATTGAATATTCCCGTTTTCTGTAACATAAGGTTCTAAATACAATGAAAAAGGGACATCAAACGTTAGAATTTCAATTTGTCCATGAACTTCTAATTGTTCCGTTAAAGCAATCGTATAATTTTCAAAATCAGCGCCCATCTCCGCCTCTAAATACGTATTGATTATTTGTTCCATCTCTTTTTTATCTAAACGCGTCAGCAATTCAATCTCTTCTTCTTCGGAAGTTGTGAATGCCATAGTGTTCGGTTCATTAACCATCGCTGGACGAGTGTTGATTCCTAAGTATATAAAGAAGCCTAGCAAAAAAGCCACTAAAAAGATAAAAGCCCATTTCCAGCCATTTATTGGGGACCGATTATTTTTTCGAGAATAAGATCTTGTTTTATTGTCGTCCATAGCATCAACTCCAAGAATATAATTAAAGATTAAAAGGGATGGGCAAGTTTTTTACGTTCATAGACATAAAAATGATGCGGATAAATATTCTCTTCGTCTGTTTCACCTATTCTTGATTGAAACACACGGAAGTGTTTATAATCTATTTGAGGCATATGAGTATCGCCTTCAAATTCATCATAAACAATTGTACGATATAAAAGATTCACTTCATCCATAAACATTTCGAATAAAGAAACGCCTCCGATAATATGAATCGGCTTTTTAATGTCTTTGACGGCTTCCATAATCTCTTCTTTCGTATGGCAGACGATCGCTCCCTCTGCTTCATAGTTCTCATCTCTTGTTAAGATAATATTCACACGATTTTTTAAAGGGGGATTTGGAATGCTTTCATAGGTTTTTCTCCCCATCACCACAACATCGCCTGTAGTGACTTCGACAAAATATTTCATTTCATTCGGTAACGACCACGGCAAGCGGCCTTCTTTTCCAATTAAGCCATTTTGGTCTTCCGCCCATACAAAAGTAAAGTATGGAGGAACTAATTCTTCAGATTTTCTGTTTTCTATATTTTTTTCATCCATTGACATCATAACTCCTTTGTTTTAAACAGCTATTGGCGCTCGGATTCCTTTATGTGGTTTATAATCAACCACTTCAATATCTTCCACATCAAAATCAAAAATACTCTCTTTTGTCTCATTTAAGACAAGCTCCGGTAGAGCTCTTGGTTCTCTTGCAAGTTGTTTTTGAATTTGGTCAAAGTGATTTAAATACAAATGCGCATCGCCAAATGTATGAACAAATTCGCCCACTTCAAGGCCTGTTTCACGCGCAATTAGATGCGTAAGTAAAGCATAACTTGCAATATTAAAAGGGACCCCTAGAAAAACATCGGCACTTCTTTGGTATAACTGGCAACTTAATTTCCCATCAGCCACATAAAATTGAAAAAGTGTATGGCAAGGGGGTAAAGCCATCTCTTCAATTTCATCTGGATTCCAAGCGGAGACAATATGCCGTCTCGAGTCTGGATTATTTTTAATCGATTCAATGACATTTTTAATTTGATCAATAGGAGCTTCAGTTGCGGAGGGCCATGAACGCCATTGAGCCCCATAGACATTGCCTAAGCTTCCATATTTCTCTGCAAACTCTTCATCTTTTAAGATACGCTCTGTAAATTTCTTCATTTTTTCTTCGTAGACTTCCTTAAAGTCTTCATCTTCCTGCGCCCGCAAACCAAAATTAGTCATATCCAGCCCTGTATAATCTTCGCTTTCAACATAACGCTCAAACGCCCATTCGTCCCAAATATGGTTATTATGTTCAAGCAAGTAACGAATATTCGTATCTCCTTTTAAAAACCATAATAACTCAGACTTGATCAGTCGAAAAGCGACTCGTTTGGTCGTCAAGAGAGGAAAACCTTTTTGTAAATCAAAGCGCATTTGGTGTCCAAAAATGGATTTCGTCCCCACACCTGTCCGATCCTCTTTGATCACACCTTCGTCTAATATTTTCTGTGCTAATTCTAAATATTGTTCCATCGCCATTCCCTCCGCTAAATCTTTCTTTTATATTAATCGATATATTGACTTAAATATTCCCAACGGTCATATTTTTCTTCAAGTTTTTCTTGTAAAGAGCTTTTTTCTTTAAATAATTCTTCTATTTTTTCATAATCACTCCCGGCCCTCCCCATTTCTTCATCGATTTCTTCCACTTGAAGTTCCAATTCCATAATCTCATCTTCAATCGTGGTCCATTCTTTTTCTTCCATATAAGTGAGCTTTGTTTTTTCTTGTGATTTTTGTTTACGGTTTTGCGCGGGTTGTGTCGTTTTATTTTTGGAAGCAGCCGCTCTTTTCGCTGCACGTTCTTTTTCTTGTGCCTCTTCAAAATATTCTTCCGCTGTGCCAAAGAACTCGCTAATTTGTCCTTGTCCTTCAAATACAAGTAATTTATCCGTTACTTTATCTAAGAAGTAACGATCGTGAGAGACAGTCATAACGGCTCCTGGAAAGCTTTCAATATAGTCTTCTAACACGTTTAAAGTATCAATATCTAAATTGTTTGTCGGCTCATCTAAAAGTAAAACATTCGGTCTTTCCATCAATAAACGCACCAAGTATAAACGGCGTTTTTCTCCACCAGATAAAGAACGTATCAAAGTGCCGTGTTGAGATCTAGGGAACATAAACTGTTCAAGTAGTTGCGAGATATTGATGGCTGTCCCATCTCTACGCTGAACTTCTTCAGCAATTTCTTGTAGATAGTTGATCACTCGTTTATCTCCCGGAACATCAATGTTATTTTGTTGGAAATAACCGATCCTGACGGTTTCACCTACAATTAAAGTTCCTGCATCCAATTCTTTTTTACCAGTTAACAAATCTAAAAAAGTTGATTTACCGGAGCCATTTACCCCCGTAATCCCAATGCGGTCATGGGTTTGCACGATATAATCAAAATGATCTAAAATGACTTTACCATCAATCTGATAATCCGCTTCTTTTAATTCAAAAACTTGCTTTCCTAAACGAGAAGAAGCTAAATCCATTTCTAAATGAAACGATTCAGAGGTTTGATGTGTTTGTTCTTTTAAGTCTTCGAAACGCTCCATCCGTGCTTTCTGTTTCGTTCCTCGTCCTTGAACCCCTTCACGCATCCAAGCCAGTTCTTGTTTATATAATTGCTTCGCTTTTCGTTGGGCAGATGCTTGTTGCTCTTCTCTCTCTGCTTTTTCTTCTACATAAGCTTGATAATTTCCTGGATACTCTTCTAGCTTTCCATTCGTTAATTCAATAATTTTATCGACAATTCGATCTAAGAAGTACCGGTCATGAGTAACGACCATTAAAGCTCCTTTATAATTTTTTAAATAGTTCTCGAGCCAAGTGATCATTTCAAAGTCTAAGTGGTTAGTCGGCTCATCTAAGATCAGTAAGTCAGGCGTTTGAATCAACACTTGTGCTAAAGCGACGCGTTTTTGCTGGCCGCCGGACATGGTGCCAATTTTTATGTTCATGTCGCGGATACCTAAAATAGATAAGATTCTCTTCGCACTGGAATCGGCGTTCCAAGCATCGTTTGTATCCATTGCTTGTTGTGCTTTTGTAAATTGTTTTTGAACTTTTTCATCATCTGGATGTTCGGTTAATTGAAGCATCGCTTCTTCATAAACTCGAACCGCCTGCATAATAGGCGTATTGCCAGAAAAGACGGTCTCTAAAACTGTCGCCTCTGGATCTAAATCAGGCTCTTGGCTTAAGAAACCAATTTGATAGTCCCCTGGTTTTGTAAGGGTGCCACTATCTGGCTCTAGTGCTCCTGCAAGCACTCTTAAAAAGGTCGATTTTCCGTTCCCATTGCGCCCAATGAGCCCTACTTTTTCTTCATTTATAATTGAAAAATTAACTTGATCAAATAATACTTTCGTTCCAGTTCTTTGGGATAGATTTTCAATCTTTAATTCTTTCAAAAAACGTCATCCCTTCTTTAATAAATAACTATTTATTATCTCATGATATCCTATCCATTTTAACATAACCAACCTACATTTTACATATTTTCTATTGAAAGGATCATTTAAAATCGTCGAAATAACTCTTTATGTATTAGGTTTACAAATTGACTTAAGGAAGGAGTTTCTTATATACTTTGGTTGTAATTGAAGACTTATGGATTGGAATTGGGGGATTACTATGACAAAAACGGGCATAGTTAAGTGGTTCAGTAACGCCAAAGGTTATGGATTCATTGAATATGGTGATGCAGAAGATATTTTTGTTCACTTCACCGGAATCGAAATGGATGGTTACCGAACTTTGAAAGAAGGACAATCTGTAGAATTTGATGCTGTAGAAGGAGCTCGTGGTTTACAAGCGACAAACGTAATACCTTTAGCAGATAAAGAGGAAGCGCACGCGGAAGACGAGAGCGAATAAAGAATAAAACGGCTAGAAGCATTTTTCTAGCCGTTTCCTTTATTCAAGACATAAATAAGCAAGGAATTTCTGGATAATGATTGACAATATAATTCAAAAATTTCCGCTTATTTTTTTCGGATAAATAGATTTTTCCAATCACTCGATCACTTGATTTTACTTCTACTAGACGAGAGTCTTCGTAAAAAACAAATTCGCTGACGGTAATCATTTGGATTTTTTCTTTGGTGTAAAAATGAAGATAAATAGTTGTTAACACGTCATTTTCGATGGTTAAATAACTTTGGTATTTTAAATAAATAAATAGAATAGCCAATACCCCAAAGAAAACAGTAAACCAATTAAAGATCAGCAGATTAGAAGCAAACAAAAAGCCTAATCCAACTAAAATAATAAAAATCGAAATATAAATAATTTCATAAGCAAACTCAAAACGAATATGTAATTTTAATGGTTTTTTATCATGGTTCATATAATCAATCTTTCTAAGTAAAGTAGGTGATTTTAAATGATTCGGATTTATACAGATACGGCTGTTAATGGTAATCCCGGACGAGCGGGTGTTGGTATCTTAATTCTTAAAGGCGAAGATCAAATCCAATTAACCACTCCTCTTTCGGGTATGTGGGACAATCATGAAGCCGAATTTAAAGCAATGTTGGATGGTCTCACATGGCTAGTTCAAAATGATTCTGCTTCTGAGCTGACTTTTGGTTATACAGATAGTCAAATTGTAGCACAATCCATTGAAAAGAAATATGTAAAAGATAGAACTTTTCAAAAATACCTCACGGAGATTTTGGAATTAATGGAAGAGTTTCCATATATTAGCATCTCGTGGCTGCCTGAATCAGAAAATCGCGGTGCAGATAATTTAGCTCGCCAAGCTTTGCAAAAAGCTCTAAAGGATCAAAAATAATCATTTCTCTATTTGTATTCTAACTTTTAAGTTAGAATTACTTATGAACTTTTCAACAAAAACTAATGAATAAAGCAAAGGAGATATTATGAATTTAGAAACAATCAATCAACAAATGAAAAGCTGGCTCGTGGAACTTGGTGATTTCATTCAGTCAAAATCAGATTATGAAATTGATGAAAAAGCAGACTTTCGTGATTTAGTCAGTGAAGTAGATATTGCGGTAGAAGAAAAATTAACCAGTTACATCCGCTCTCTTCCCGAAGAACAGACGATTTTAGGTGAGGAAGATTCTAACGAAGATGTAGATGTCAACGCAGAGCATCTATGGGTCGTCGATCCGATTGACGGGACCTCTAACTTTATTAAACAAGCAGATGATTATGGGATTCTTGTCGCTTATTTTCAAAAAGGAGAGCCGATGTTGAGCTATATTTATGAAGTAGAAACGAACACTTTAGTTTCAGCTCAAAAAGATGTCGGGGTTTTTATAAATGACGAAAAAAGATCAACACCTGAAAACTTAAAATTAAACGAAGCAATGATCTCCATTAATCCTCGTAAAATGAACCGGACCGAGCTTATGGACACAGTTGCTAATCAAGCATTTGATCTCCGTTTCTTAGGAAGTTCTGCTTCCGATGCTTTACGAGTCACTGTTGGAAAATATGGCGCTTTTTTAAGTCCTGAATCTGAACCTTGGGACCGTGCACCTTACATTTTAATTGCGGATGAATTAGGCTTACACATGTCCCAGTTTAGTGGTGCGGAATCAACGCTTGTAGGCGACGAAAGCTTCGTCTTTGGTACAAAAGCTATTTTCGAAGAATTATTCGCATAATAAAAAAACACATAAAAAATGTCCTTAAAGATTAATGGGAGTATTAACTTTAAGGACATTTCTTATTTATTAATTCTAATGCAAATAACAAGTTAGAATTAATAAAACAGAATATTATTCACTTGTCATAGGAGTACACGTTTAAGACGTGTGCTTTTTTGTTTCCTTCTATATACAGGATAGTGCAAGCGTTTTTCGTAAGCAAACTTTATGCTTGTATGATGTAACTTCTTTAAATAAATAGTGATTTTTTAGATCTTCAAAGAAGACTGTTGCTTGGTTTCCTCCATCTATCGTCTCTTTATCAACAATCTTTAAAATTTTACAAAAAACTAAATCGTTTTTTTAGAAGAAGTTCCTACTTATATCTTCCCTTATCATAGGTTATCAGGCTTTTACTATGCCCTGTTCATTCTAATAAGCTTCATATTTCACTTATTGATAAATGAACATTGATGAAGTAATCAAATAAAAATTACATGGCTTTTTAATGATGCGCCTAATAATGAAATCGCTAATTTCTTTCTTTTTTGAAGATACAACTTTTATATACTATACTCATTCTAGTTAAAAGTAATTATATATTTTTAAAAGGTAGGTTAATTATGAAATCTAAGCACTTAATGTTCCCTTTATTTTTTATTTTATTATTACTGGGCGCGTGTACAGAAACAGATCCAGTTCCAGATACGAGGGATGAACCAACTGAGACTAAAGACCAAGCTCAGGCTCATCATCCTAACTATCAGACACAGATCGATGAGGAATATCTGGAAACCATGGACGAAATACATAATGATTTAATGCAGGTACTGCATACAGATACATATACTCTGTCAGAACCTTTTGTGGAAGTAAATCCTTACGGGACAGCTCCTTTAACCGCATTAGTGGCTTTTGAAACAGAAGAAGCTGCGCGCTCAGAAGTTATTATTCACGGTAAAACACCTGCCACAACATTCACGCAAATTTTTGATGAATTTACCACTCAACATTCGGTGCCTGTTTTAGGACTATATGCAGGAACTGAAAACACAGTGGAAATTAACGTATACAATAAAGAAGGACTGATGATTGATACCACCCATCTTTCAATTGCGACCGATCCACTTCCTGATGATTTTTGGGATTTAGAATTGGCAGTGGAGACGGACGCGGAAACGACAGAACCTGGATTGACTTTTTTAATTCCCTCTCGCGGGAATCTCTTAGCTGTCGATACACTAGGAGATGTGCGTTATATCATCGAACCCTGGATGGCGAATACATTTAATCAATTAGAAAATGGGCACATGGTTTTAGCCCTTCGAAAAGAAGAGGATGGAAATTATAATCAATTAGTGGAAATGAATCGTTTGGGTAAAGTGGAGCAGGCTATTTTATTAGATATTGACAACTATGATCGCGTCAATTATTTTCACCATGATATGATCGAAGCCCCTGACGGTAATTGGCTCGTCACAATTCATGATGGCTCTGGTGAACATATTGAAGATGAAATGGCTCTTCTTGATCGAAAAACAGGTGAAGTGCTATGGAATATGAATTTTCGTGACCTCTTCCCTAGCGAATTTTATACGGATTATACCGGTCCAGTCGATCAATTGGGCGACTGGTTTCACCAAAACGCTGTTTGGTTAACGGAGGATGAAGATTCTATTCTGGTCTCCTCGCGACATCAAGACGCTGTTATTAAATTATCTTATCCCGATAACGAATTTGAATGGATTTTAGCTGCTGATGAAGATTGGCCGGAAGAATTTAAAGAATACTTACTAGAACCTATTGGCGAAGTAAAATTCCCAGGTGCTCAACATGCCATCATGGAATTACCAGATCAAGATGATGATCCAGATACGATGGATATCCTTCTTTTTGATAATAATCGAGTAATTACAAGAGGGAACAGAGAGATGGAAGATCAATTTAGTCGCGGTGTGCAGTATCGAATTAACGAAGTGGAACATACCGTTGAAGAAATTTGGTCGTATGGGGAAGAAAGAGGCATTGATTTCTTTTCTAGAATCGTCGGAGATGCTGATCTTTTACCAATGACCGAAAATGTGCTGCTGACTTCTGGACGCATAGAAGTTGATGAAGAACACCCCCAATCGCGAATCGTTGAAGTCGACCCCGCGAATGATAATGAAATTATCTTTGAAATCATCGTTTCACGCTTTGCGGATGAAGACGGGGATCGTAGACAAATCTATCGCGCGGAACGCTTACCCCTTTATCCTCGATTTGGTCACAAATAAAAAAATGAAATAAAAGAGCAAAGATTAGACAGCCATCGCCTATTTTCTTTGCTCTTAATTTATGTAATCCGTTTGTTTTCAATTCAATCATTTTCATTATGAGATGAGTAAATTTTATGGATTTTAGGTTAGCTCCGGGAGTGAATATCACAATAACAAGGATAATAATTAAAGTTAAACTCACTCCTAAAATAAAAGTTTTCATTGCTGAGTTATCTATAAATAAAAGAAATATATGCGATAAGAGATTAATTAAAAAGATAATAAAGAGAGCGTACCGCCCGATGAATGTCCGTTGAACTTCCACAATATCTCCAGATGAAACTTGAATTTCATTGCTTCTTTCACCGAATTGTTTTACCTGTAACGTTGCATTTTCTTCTAAGACCGGCACTTCTACTTGTTCATTATGCGCTATTTTCTTATTTTTTCTACCATTTATATAAATCCAATACTTCCTCAACATACCCACAAAACCGGTCTTTCTTTTTACACGTATCGTCATGCAAACACCTCTTTCTTCGTAAAGTAATTTCCTCATAACTGTGGGATGAGAATACCATAATTTCAATATTTCTTAAAGATAAATGACAAAGGCAGGCAAATGATCCAAAGATCGATGAATCGGTTTTTATTTAATGATTATTTACGGCTAACATTTCCATCAAAAAAGCACAAAAAGACGGTATTAAACCTCTCTTTGTGCTTGGTTCTTTTATCGTTGACGGTCGCCCCAGTACTGGAAATAGTCTGTACGGATAGTTCCGTTATATAATTTTCTTTTCTTTGTCGCTTTTGCACCATAATATTTTTCAAATGCTAAATCACTTGTAATAATATATTTACTCCAAGTGTTTAATGGACGAAAAGCTTCACCCATTTCACGATAAAGCTGGTGAACAGCTTCTTCTTCTCCTAAACGATCGCCATAAGGGGGATTTGAAATCATAATACCGAAGTCTTTATCTGTCTTGAAATCTGCGACAGCTAATTGCTTGAATTTGATATTGTGAGAAACACCCGCAGCCAAAGCATTATTTTCCGCAATTTTGATCATGTTTTCATCAATATCAAAACCTAAAATATCAAGTTCAGCATCATAATCCATCTGTTCATCCGCTTCTTCTCGGACTTCTTCCCATAGATCTTCAGACATCCAATCCCATTCTTCACATAAGAACGAACGATTGAAACCAGGCGCAATATTTTGCCCAATTAGAGCCGCCTCAATTGGAATCGTTCCTGAACCACATGTTGGATCCACAAAAGGACGATCTTTACGCCAAGTTGTCAAGGCAATTAAAGCCGCTGCTAAGTTCTCTTTAAGTGGCGCTCCACCCTTTTCTGTTCGGTAACCTCTTTTGAATAAACTTTCACCCGTCGTGTCCATTGTAAGTAACGCTTTATCTTTACGTAAAGCAATTTCGATCGGATATTCAGCCCCCGTCTCTGGAAGCATCCCTCGTCGGTGGTAAGTTTCTTTAATACTTTCGGCAACTGCTTTGTTTACAATACTTTGAACGGCAGGGACACTATGTAACGTGGATTTTATTGACTTTCCAGCAATTGGAAATTTTCCATCCATCGGAATATATTGGTCCCAAGGCAAAGCTTTAGTTTGTTCAAACAAGTCATCAAATGTTTTTGCCTCAAATTCTCCAATAACAATTTTGATGCGGTCAGCAACGCGTAACCAGAGATTCGTTGTTGCAATATCTTTTTTTGTTCCTTCAAAGCGTACGCGACCATTTTCAACTTGTACCTCATAGCCTAAATCACGTAATTCATTCCCAACAAGTGCCTCTACTCCAGCTGCACAAGTAGCAATTAAATTAAATTTTTTCATGACTCCCTCACTCCTTCCATCTTTCTTTTTCTATTTTTTAAATAAAAATATTCTTAAAACACAAAATACATGAATTTATTTCAACCCCAAAGGGTTCTCTTTCTTAATAAATTTCAAAAAATAAATCCTCCCAAATCAATAAAGGGAGGATATCAACATTTTCCTAATATTGTGTAATTTATTGTAAGCCATGTTCTGTCTAGGAAAGACTTTAGGCCGTCTTCCCTGAGATAATTATCTGTCTGCTATTGTTGTTACAACAGCCTCTCTCCTTGCATTGAATTCTGCGGAGAAAGTGCCCCTACCTTCGTTTGGGTTGCTCACTCATGGGGTTTACCCGTTCCACCAACATTGTTTCCAATGCTGCTTCGTCACTGTGGCACTTTCAAGCCTACTAGAGCATAGCTCTCGCCTTAGCTCATTTAGCTGCCGTTTCCTTTTATAAAAAAGGACCGTACCTTATTGTTTCAGTACGCATGAACACTACAAGCCTCTCAGCTCGTGTGAGCATGGACTTTACCTCACAGTTATTCATATAACTGCGCAATTATCCATAAATTACACAAGGTTTATTTTACATTTGTTGATCTGTTTCTTCTAAGTCTTCATCTAGTTTAGAACCAAAAACATGACGTTCTAAATTAGAGAGTCGTTTTAAAATATCAAAATTCGTAACCGTTGATTGACTGGCACTTTGACTTTGCGCACGCATGTTTGATTGTTTAGATGATTCATCTAAATCTTCGATCAGTCGATCGACATCTGCTTTTAATTCATCAATCTCATCTTGAAACGATTTATAATCTTGAATAATTAGGTCTAAAAATTCGTCTACTTCTTCAGGATCATACCCGCGAAGTTTTGTGTTAAAATCTTTATCCACTATCTCTCTTTGAGTTAATGCTCTCACTAGTGTTCACCTCATCAGTCGCTTGGTCATTGATGTCTTTATTTTACCATATCTTAGAAAAAGATTAAAGAGAAACTTACATTATTCAAGCTCATCGGGGTTTAAAATTGAATTCAAAAAATTTTCATTCACCATATTGAATTCGTGAATAAAAAATTCAATTTCCTCAAAACTCACCAAATTTAGTTCATAAGTTGAATTCTCTTGACGCTTCTGGATTAAGTCATAGACATATTTGGGACTGCCAGCGGCCGCTTCTTCCATTATCGTATCATAAATAAGAAAAGCCCCATCTGTATTCCGAATCGTAAATACCTGATTCGCATTTAGTTGTTTGGGCGATTCATAATCTTTATTTGATGTATAATTGACATAATCCGCTTGATGCGTAACTTTTTCTAGGAGATTCCGATTGGTATCATTCCACTTTTCGCCAAAAGAAGTATAAGGCAATAGCACACCTAAATGAATATCTGGGTTTTCTTCCTGCAGTTCTAGTACAATTTCTCCGGCCCATAATTCAATGCCTAATTGTCCGGTAATAATAAACCATTCGGCTCCTTCTTCAATATACGAGCATAAACGATTTTTTATAAATTCTTTTAAATATAAATACTTGGGATCTTTTTGGTCAAAGATGTTTAATTCATAGGAACGATAGCCACTTACAAATATATTTTTCAAAAAATCACCTCTAGCTTTTACGAACATGTATTTGTCTGGTATTATAGTATCATATAAAAAGGAGGTTGCGTCCATTGAAAATCCATTATCCAAATGGTCAGCCCTTTCATTACAATAATGATAAATCAGAAAGTCGGAAAAAACAAAAACAAGTAAAATATAGTAATCGTGGGATGACTTTAGAAAAGGAATTAAATTTAACCAATCAACAATATTTGAATGAAAATTTGGCAGTGATTCATAAAAAGCCAACACCCATTCAAGTCGTTAAGGTAGATTATCCAAGGCGTTCGGCCGCAAAAATTACCGAAGCTTATTACCGACGATCCTCCACTACGGACTATAATGGAGTGTATAAAGGTTATTATTTAGATTTTGAAGCGAAAGAAACAAAAAATAAAAGTTCTTTTCCACTCAACAACTTCCACGAACATCAAATCCAACATATGCAGCAATCTTGTGCGCATGGAGGAATTTGTTTTACGATTGTTCGATTTTCTTCATTAAATGAAATCTATTTATTAGAAGCTGAATTTTTATTTAAATGGTGGGATCAACAATTTTTAGAAGATGGTCGAAAATCCATTCCGCTCGCTTCCATAAAAAACGAGTGTGCACAGATTCCTTATGGTTATAATCCGAGAATCCCTTACTTACAAGTAATTGACCAACTGATCGAAGAAAAAAACAGCAAATAAGATGACAAACACACTATTTTGTAATAACATACGGTAGATTTAATAAATCTTAAACAATAGATTGTAAAATAGAATGATGATTTTATAAAAGAAGGTGAATGACATGTCAAAGTCTGATGAAAAGGCTATGTCAAGGTCTGAAAGAAAGAAGAACAAAAAGAATAATAAAAAGAAGCAACCTAAAAAACGAGGGTTATGGAAAAAAATACTCTTAGGTATTTTAGGAGTAATCCTGGCCGTTATTGTAGCAGGTGCAGGTTTATTTACTTACTATGCATCAAACGCTCCCGAATTAACGGAAGAAGATTTAACAGGAACCTATGCTTCTGATTTTGTCGATATGAATGGAGACGTCTTCTATACGCTGGGAGGCGTTGAGCGGGAGTTTGCTTCCGCAGAGGATTATCCGCAAGTGATGAAGGATGCTATGGTTGCTATCGAGGACCAACGTTTCCAAAATCATATTGGAATTGATCCAATCGGTATTGGCCGTGCGGCAGTCGGTTATGTGATGAACCGCGGAGAAATTGTTGGTGGTGGAAGTACGATTACCCAACAATTAATCAAAAACTCGGTCTTCTCTACTCTACAAGAAGATCAAACGCTTGAACGTAAAGCGCAGGAAGCATGGCTAGCGATCCAATTAGAACGAGAGTTATCGAAAGATGAAATTATAACTCTTTATTTAAATAAAATTCATATGGGTGGGAATGTTTACGGCGTTGCTACAGCTGCTGAAGAATACTATGGTAAACCAGTCAGTGAATTAGAGCTTCATGAAGCCGCAATGCTTGCAGGAATGCCTCGAGCACCAAACTACTATAACCCTTATGTAGATCCAGAAGCTGCTGAAAACCGTCGAAATATCGTTTTAAATGAGATGGTTGAAGTAGAAGCGATCACGCAGGAAGAAGCGGATGCTGCGAAAGAAATATCCGTCACAGAAGGCTTGCAAGAACAAACAGAAGACGAAAACAGTTTAGTTTTTGATGGTTATATTACTGCTGTTCTTCAAGAAATTCGTGAAAAAACAGATTTCGATCCTTATACAGCAGGCTTAACGATCCATACAAACTATGATCCAGATGCTCAAGAATTATTATATGATGTTGTAAATTCAGATGATTATGTTTATTATCCAGACGAAGAACTACAAACGGCTGCAACTTTAATTGATTCTACCAGTGGTCAAATTACAGCACTCATTGGTGGACGAAATCAAGAAGGTCAGTTATCGAATAACTTCGCAACAGGTTTAGATCGTGGTGTAGGTTCTACTATTAAGCCTTTAACTACTTATGCTCCGGCGATCGAGTATTTACAATATTCTACGTATCACCAAGTAAATGATGCACCTTATGACTTAAATGGTTGGTCTCCTGGAAACTATGATGGTGACTTTAAAGGACAAATGTCGATGCGCGATGCACTCGTAGATTCTAGAAACGTCCCAACTGCTAAAATCTTCAATGAAGATTTAGCGAACTATCAGGGAGAAATTAGCGAGTTTCTACAATCACTTGGTATTGATCCAGATAACCTCAATAGTGAGCCCGGGTTAACACCACAAAATGCGATCAACGGTGCTATGTCCCCTGTCGAGTTGGCGGGTGCTTATCAAGCCTTTGCGAACGGTGGCGAACATATTGAACCACATACGATTAAGAGTATTACAACGCAGGATGGAGAAGAAATTAATTTAGCTCCTGAAGCAAATAAGGTCATGGAAGATTATACAGCTTATATGGTCAATGATATGCTGAAAGGCGTTGTCCCTTACTATAGTGATCAATTAACTATACCTGGCTATATCCATGCTGCAAAAACAGGAACGACAAACTTCACTGCTGAAGAGATGGCTAATTATAATATCCCTTCAGATGGTGTACCCGATAACTGGGTAGTAGGTTATTCTCCTTACTACACCATGTCTGTCTGGGTAGGTTATGAACAACGATTAAAAGAAGGAAACTATTTAACTTTCTCAGATGGCTCAAGAGCTATGGCAAGAGATATCTATCGAGAATCGATGAGCCGCTTGGTCGCTGGTTTAGAACAAAGAGATTGGGAACAACCAGCTTCAGTCGTTGAACATACGGTTGAAGACGGATCGGATCCTGCTCAACTAGCTGCTCCTGGTAGTGGTAATACCGTCAGCGAGTTATTCGTTCGCGGGAATGAACCTTCCCAACGAGCAGAACCTGAAGAGCCAGAGGAACCTGAAGAAACGGATCTCTCTGCCCCAACTGGACTAAGTGCTAGATATGAATCTGATACAGACAGTGTTTCAATTAATTGGGACGCTTATGAATTAGACAGTGATATAGACGGAACACTTGAATATGTCTTATCCATTAATGGACAAGAACAAACCGTCTCAAGTACAGAATATTTACTTGAAGATCCGCCTCGAAACGAAGTTAATATCTCCTTAGCAGTTCGTGTAGGCGATCAAACAGGTCCAGCAGCCTCTATCCAAATTGAAGTTCCTGATCCGAATGAAGATGAGGAAAACGAAGAAGAAGAGCCAGAAGAACCTGAAGAAGAAAATCCAGATGAAGAAAACGAGGATGAAAGTCCACCAGAAGAAGAACCGACAGAACCGGAAAATCCGGATGAAGGAAACGGAGATGAAACACCACCTGAAGAGGAAAATCCGGGCAATGGGAATGAGAACGGAAATAATGGTGGAGATACGCCACCTGATAATGAAGATAATAGCGGCAATGACGGTAATAATAACAATGGTGGCAATGATGGCAATGAAGAGCCAGATAACCCTCCAGAGGGTAACCAAGGTGATAACGAACAAGATCAAGAAAATGGCAACAATGAAGATGAAAATTCTAATAACAATTAAATAAACAAAAAGACTTGTCGGCGAGCTCTTCTCTACTCTGAAAGGAGTGGATGAATTGCAGCTTATCCGACAAGTCTTTTTTCTTTTAATTATTCGTCTTTTTTTGATTCATCTATTTGATCTCTGACTTCATTGTCCAGCTCTTTTTGTCTTTCCTGCTGTTTACGGATCAGTAAAGGTTGAATGCCACGCAATAAACGAATCCCTTTAACTACATTGTATGTACCTATCAAAACAGCAATTACACCAATAATATCGTCGTCTGGAAAAATAACAATTCCAGCAATCACTAATAAGATGCCGATCCCTATAAAAAACTTTCCATTACTTGTTTTCACTCGCATTACCCCTAAAATACTTTTCTATAAAATTTCTAGTTTATGTAATATATCATAAATGAAGTGGCAAAGTGAGAATTTTTAGCGACTTCTTTACGTAATTTTAATTTTGGCTACTCCATTCCCTTGTAAAAAAATTGATTCTTGATTAGAAAACGGATCCGTATTTGACTTTTTCAAAAACACATGATACTATATAAAAGTTGCAGTGACTTTGGAGAATTGTCCGAGTGGCTGAAGGAGCACGATTGGAAATCGTGTAAACGGTCAAAGCCGTTTCGAGGGTTCAAATCCCTCATTCTCCGTTAAAATAATTCTATAAAAGCACTATAAACCCTACAAAATAGAGGTTTATGTGCTTTTTTATTTTGCTTAAAATGCAAAAACAATGCAAAACTATTTAAAAACAATATATTTTCAATAGTTTTTACAACTTAAAATGGCATAGAGGTCTCTTCTTCGTCCTCTTGAAATTCAAAGTCGTCTTTTTTATTTTTTAGATAAGTATTTTCTTTACCATGAACGGCCTCTTCATAAGTTACCATCCAATTAGTAAATTCATTTTTAGTTTCAAGGTAAGCATTTTTTGTATATTCGTTATAATCTTCATCAAATTCTTGCCCAATTTTTTCAAATAATTCTTCCTTGGAAAATATTTCTTCTATATCTTTTACTAAAGATATTAGTTGTTTATACGCAGTTTCATAAGATAGCCCTAAAGTAAATACTGTATATTCGTTTCTGTCTGGCTCCACATGAGTATGTATATTGACTACTTGATAACCTCTTTTCTTTAACTGATTAACCTCCGATTCAAAGCTTGTTTGAATGTAATCTTTATAAAAATCCATTATACGTTTCCTCCTTTTATCATAATATAAATATACCAATAGCTTACCACGGTTACAAATAAAAATAAGGGTAGCAGACAAACGTCCACTACCCTTTAAGTTTACTTATTAAAATGTTCCGTTGTTTAAGCGACGCTGTAACTCTTTGATCGCTGTTGATGGACGAGAGATGATACCATCGACTGGTGTACCCAAGTAACGTTGCAACGCTCTTGTGGCACCCGCACCCCAAATACCGTCTGCTGTAGCTCCAATTTTCTTCTGCAAGGCTTTGACCACAGGGCTTCCACCTTTACCATATTTAACAGCTTTTTGATTAAAGGCTTGAACAGCTTGATTACCTTTGTACTGACCCCAAATTTCACCGTCTACAACTAAGCCAAAATAATCTTGTAAGACTTTAACTGTGTCTGGTCCTAAATAGCCGTCCTCTACTAAATTGTAAGCTTTCGTACTCGAACTACTAGGTCTTTCGCTGTGGAACGTTCCCCATTGATTATTTACATCATTAGAAGGTCTGTATGGCACATACAACGTGTTTCCAGTATCGCCGGTGTATTGTAGCCAACGATATCCGTTGCCTTCATACACTTTGAAATAGTTGATTGAGCTACCTTTCGGCAACGTGCCTGTATGTTTGGCTGTAACCGACGGTGCATTTCTTACCTTAATATTTTCAGTCGCTAAGAAGAACGCATTTTCGTTTTTAACAAGTCTTGCACCCGCTACCGAATTGTTTGGCTTAGGAGTTGGTGTGCTTGATGCCGGTTTATCTTGACGTTTTTCTCCCCGCAAGATCTTATTGATTTCATCTGCCATATACGATAACTTGCTGCCTAAATATGGCCCCGGACAATTTGTTTGTGCAAACCAGTCGTGTCGCCATAGCGTACCCGATGTATCACCCGTGTAAGAAGCCTTTTTAATACCATAACGTTTATGCTGTTCTGCTAACATGACAATCACTTTTTCGATTGTTACGTCAGATACTTCCCAAGGATGACCGCGTTTGGAGTTAGCTAATTCATAAGTTATTGCGCGTTGGTCAGCCCAATTGCTGGAACTTGTCCAAGCTCGGTTCTCCTCCTCAACGTTTAGAGCAACGTCGCCATCATATCCGATACAATAATTCGCACTTGCTTGACGACCCGCAGTGTCTCTGAAATATTCAGCACAAAACTTACCTGTCCACACTGCAGCCATATGATGGATCACGAAAGCTTGTACTTTATGAGTTCGTCTACCCGAGTTTTTGCTTGTTAATACTATATTATCAATATAAGGACTTCTACTCATCTTCGTCCTCTCCTTTTCCGTCTGCTTCTAATCCAGTTTCGACATCTTTTTCTTTATCAGACATATTTATCTACTCCTTTATCTTTACTTGGTCATATAAGCCACTTGCACTCAGACCGCCCACAATACCCACTAAAACGAACTGCACGAGGTCTTGGTCAGTACCTAATGCAATGAGTACCGCAACTAAAATACCCACCAATAAACTTAATATTGGTAGGTACTGTTTATCAATATTCGCTGTTTGTTTAACAACTTCGATAATTCCTGTAGTAATTGGTGCTAAAATAGCAGCCACCAACACTGCATTATTAATTAATTCTTCGATCATTTACTTATCCTCCCCATGTTTTTCTCTGTACTTGACGGTTGTAATACCATTTTTGGTTTCTAGAGCAATTAAACGCCCATTGTGTTCGTCTAGTTGCTCCCCATGGTCACCAAGCAATAAGGTGTTTTTATCGGCAATTTTGTTTAAGTTTTCTCGATCATGGCGACTCTCTTCGATCCAACTAGTTAAATTATCGATGGATTTAACCAAAGGCTCATTTTCTTTGGTAACAACCCTTATCATTCTTTTGTGTCGTTTTTCTTCTTCCTGTTCTCGCTTTCTCTCACGCGGGGCTCCAATAAACTTATTGTAGATCCAAATTAATGCGCTCCCTACAACAGTTAGCGACCCAATAAATGAAGCCAGCGTTCCGAAATTCTCGACTATTTCCTCCATCGTCCACATCCTTTCCAAAATAAAAAGGCTACCTGTTCGGTAACCTCTAGCTCTCCTTCAACAGTTCATCAATTAAATTTTCTTGCTCAATAACCCTCTCCCTTAGTTCGAGAATTTCCTTTGTTTGTTCCTCAATTAACTCCAACAACTCCATATTCGTTTTGTTTTTTCGCATGTTCGCTAACCACCTTTTTCGCTTCTTTGATTGTGACGTAAGGCTTTACATACTTGTGGTAAAATTGGAAACTGTCCGTACGCTTAATCCACCCCCAATAGGAGATAACCGCCTGTGCATCATATACATTGAGATAGTCCTTTTTGCCTATCTTTCTCATACGTCTTCGAATACGCAGTGCGTTCCGTCTCCTTAAAGTTGTTTTATGACGATAGAAACGCAACCCTAAGAAATCCACCGGCCTTTTATCTACATGGAAAACTTGCCAAT
The DNA here is from genome assembly GCA_910588235.1 of uncultured Atopostipes sp. Taxonomy (GTDB): domain Bacteria; phylum Bacillota; class Bacilli; order Lactobacillales; family Carnobacteriaceae_A; genus Atopostipes. The sequence goes on from CAJUOQ010000001.1 coordinate 61,621, forward strand.
CCCCTTTAACACTTAGTTTTAAAGTTTTCAAATACTTTTCAATGTCTTTCCTTACTTTGCCCAGTTTCTTTTTATTATTGCCAAACATAACCAAGTCATCTACGTAACGAACATAGTGTTTAACTTTGAGTTCTTGTTTAATGTAATGGTCCAACCCTTCTAGAAAGAAGTTAGAAAACCACTGGCTTGTATAGTAGCCAATTGGTTGACCTTGATTTCCGTCAATAATACTGTCAATTAGCCACAAACAATCTCTGTCCTTTATTTTCCTTCTGAAAAACTTCTTTAAAAGGTGATTGCCAATTGACGGATAAAACTTTTTGATATCCATTTTCAAACAGTATTTAGTGTGCGGAATGTCTGTATCCAACCACTTACGAATCGTATCTTGCGCGTAAGTCGTTCCGCGTCCTCGAACACTCCCGCAACTATACGGATACATTCCCCGCATGATAATTGGTTCAATTTGTATCATCAGTGCCCAATGGATAATTTGATCAGGATAAAAGTTCGGCTTGAATATCTCCCTTACTTTTCCACTAGAATTATCTTGGATTGTTTTAATTTTAGGTTTATTTGGTACGTAACTTTTCTCTCTTAGCATCAAATGTATTTTATCTACATAGTATTCTGTATTGTTTAACACCTTTTCTACATGTCTGTGTTTCTTCTTTTTATCCGCCGCTTTGTATATTGCTTGGCGTATATTGTCTTCGTCATATATCTTTTCGTAAATATAACCTGTTCTTTTCAAGTCGTTTCCTTTCTTATTAACCTCAAAGTCGTTCGAGAATTAACCTACTAGACTCTGCTCTTGTCGGTTGAATTTTCACCAAGGGGTGAGGATTATAGAGTGCATTGAAATGATTTTTCTTAATAAGATGACGCCTGCCGATGTTCGAGTCCGAGTTCGAAGACGCATTGTTCAGATTCCAGTTCGAAACCCCTGCATTCAAACCATTCGACCAATGACCGCCGAAGTGCGCAAGCACGCACCCTATAGCCCTATAATGTTTTAAGACCTTGGAGGGGACACCCCTCCAAACCTCCCCTAAACCTGAGCTTTCCTAAGAAGACGCCCGCCGAGGGCCGAGTCCGAGGCCGAAGACGCATTGTACAGAGACCAGCCCGAAACCCCCGCATTCAAACCATTCGACCAACGACCGCCGAAGCGCGCAACGCGCTGGCCACTATTCTGGTAGTAATTATCTGCGTAGTAAGTCGATGAACTCGCGCCGGTCGTGTTCACTGGGAATTGCGCGTATGGCCTATTTGGGTCAAAACCCATTTCCCTTACATAGCCATTTGACGTGGCATTTGTATAAGACAGTCGAATATACGGCGATGTGAACACATCACTCGCGTACTGTTCGGCGTTTTCGCATACCCACGCTCGATGATCGAGAATATTAACCCCATCAACCCACTGCCACACATTGCCCCATAAATCTTCAATTCCACGATATTTGAATTGATTTATGCTGCTAGTGCCCATTGCGCCGCTTGACGCAGCAACACCATCCGTTCCACCGGTAGTTGCCGCCGCAGAAGCACCCGTATACCCAGGATGAATCGACTGCGAGTCTAACGTCGCAAACTCCACATAAAAAAGAGCCTGTAGCATATCAACTGTATGAATATCTAGCTGTTGATAGCCGGCTCCGTTATTTCGTGCGTATTGTCTAAAAGTTGAAATCGTATTTGATACCATTGGTTGTTTTCCAGACTTTGACGCTAATCTATTCCCGTCCATACTGGCGATATAAGCGCCCACATCCACATAAGGTAACTCTTTGTTCTTATCAAAATCCCAAAAACACTGTGGTAAGTAAGAGCCTTGAATCTCGGCTTTGGAAACTTGAACAGACAACTTACCTGCCGTTGACGTTTTACGAATGTAAAATTTTGGAATACGGACAAACACATTGCCGTAATCGTCCGTGACCCGTTTCATTTCCTTGAAAATAGGCAAGTTGTCAAAGTCATTACGAACAACTTCACTCCCAATGCCTATTTCTGTTACTTTCTGTGCCATTATTCCACCTCTTCTTCGGGTTCCGGTTCTTCTAGTTCTTCCGCTAACTCCTCAAGTATTTCCTGTTTAGCAATTGCTTGAATTTGAATAGGCGATAGCGTGTCGAATCTTCCATCTTCATTTGTGAACCTGATATTTAAGTTCCCGCTCGGGTTGTTGTCGTAGTCGTGAAATGAAACGTGAACCTCTTTAATATTACTGTTATCGTCAAATGTATATCGCAAATCCCTTATCTTGTTTAACATTATTTTTCCTCCTTGTTTTCTACTAGTTTTTCATAAAGCAGTGCATATGCGTCTGCATTTGTTCCTGTCAATACGCCTTCATCGTCTTCATAATTTCTGAGTGCTTCTGCGAAGTCTTTGCGGAAGGGGCTGTTGTAGGTTACTTCGATTTCTGTTTTTCCTAGCTCGTCCATCGCTTTATTTAGCTCTTTGTTGTTCGTTGTTAAGTATCCTTTGTCCCTGTCTGTCCACCCATCAAATTCATCAATCGTGGCCACTTGGTCTTTTTCGAAAGCCTCTAGAGGTTCTAACAACTTCTCTTTGAGTTTTGTTCTCCCAAGCGACTCACGCCCTTTTTTAAAAGTCACCTCATCTAAGAATTTATTCACTTTTCCAAGGTCTTTATTTAATATTTTCATGCAACCATTCCTCTCAATTCTTTTACTTCATCTTCTAATCGCTTGATTTTTTGTTCGTTTGATTCGCTTAATCGTAGCGCTTGAGTTGCTTTCTTATTAGTATTTCTTTCTCGTGAAGCCAACTGCTGTACCGAATGACCTATAAAGTTCAAGTAAGTCTGTTGGTTATAACCTAGAAAACCATCTGCTGATTTCATCATGATTTCAGGAACAACGATTTGCACTTGTTGGGCTATAAACCCTAAATCTTGGCCGCCATATTCTTCAGATAGCCATCTAAAGTTGACGTATTCAATCCGCATCAGCTTTTCCAAATCATTCTCATTTCGTAAGCCTTGGACATCTTTCATTCGTGCGTCCGAAATGCTCGGAGACTCAAGTATTTGACGGCCGCCCATATTTAGCGGGTTGTACATGTAGATACGAGTGTTATCAAGCATCATCTTTCTATCCGCATGATTTTTACCGTTTGTCATAAATTCTAAATTTTGACCCGAATAAATTCGTGTTATATATCCGGTGGTTGCGTACATTCCGCCACCCCAACGATTATTAAATTCATATGCTTGGAATCGCCCTCTGTTGCCATCAAAAATAACTTGCTCAACACTGAATCTTGCGGTAATTCCTCCCGATTCGAGTGCGAACAATTCTTGATATCTCCCGTCGCCCAAGTGGTTTCTTACTTTAAAGTGAGCACCTAAAGTTGTTGTTACTTGAAAAGAAGGGCCATTTGACTGGTCATATCCAATATAACCAACAGTCGAACCACTCTCTGGTCTCCGTGCTAAAAACACACCATTTTGAATAAGTCCTTGTGACCCATCTGAGGCAGTTGTGCGTATTCCACCTCCACTAATCGAAACATTTCCACCAACTGCATTATTCCAAGCCGATTGGACAAACTCCGTGCGATTACCAACCGCCGTGTTGAAATCAAGGTTGACAATACGTACATTCGCACCATTTAGCTCTCCAGTAATTATCCGGTCAGCACTAATCTCAATTGCTTTAACGTTATTGATAAAGGCTGTTTTACTGGTTAGACGATTAATCTGCGCGGTATCCGCAAAAATCTTATCGACAAGCGCAACGCTTGTTTCTATGTGCGTTGATTTAATCACGTTTGCTGTAATTATTTTACTTCGAAGCGTTGTAAATTCAGCAGTTGTCCCTGTTAGCTTCGACACATTCAATGTATCAATGTGGGCAGATTTAATCACGGCATTGTCAATCAACGTTCTCTCAGATTCGATATGGATTAAGTCGCCCTTAAATCTCAATCCATCAGCCGTTGCATTAATTTGCGTTTTGATGTCTAAACCAGACTTAATATTCAGTACCCAACTATCAGACAGCTGCGCAACTTGTGTCTCTGTCCAATCATCCATATAACCAGTGCGAGCCATTTCAGGTGAAGAAGTTCTTTCCCACTCGACACCGACAACGAAATCCTCTGTCGCACCTTCCAGTTCGCCAACTTTCGTAATAAAAGCGTCATCGGTCATAACCAACTGTGTGATTTTTTCGCCGTTGTTTCCAATGGTTTGTTTGTAGCTATCCACTTGCGAGATTGTTTCGTTAAACTTCACTTGGTTTTCATCTACGTAACTGATTGTTTGTTGCCACCCACTGGCGTTGGATATCAAACTGTTAATTTGCGTCTTATTGTTGTTCACATACGTGTTTGTCGCGTTCCAGCCTTCTGCGTTAAAGTTATAATCGCCTAGAAAGACTTCAAACTCTCGCCTTGACGTTGTTTCTTCTGTATCCGCTGCACGGAACATCGTTGGATCAGATTCGCCATCCCACTCAACACCCATAATGTAATCAGGTGCATCGTAATTAGTTAAGTCAATTTCTTCCATATAATCTGTGCGTTCCATACGAGGGTTTTCTGTTCGATTCCATTCCACACCAAACACGTAATCCGGTATTGCCCCCGAAACGCTTGTCAGCGCCATATCAAAGCCGTCAACCGTTAATTGGTATTCATTTGATTTAAAGCTGGTAAACTCTACTTCGTCTAACTTTTTACGCTCGAGTTTTTGAATATCGCCGACCAATCCATCGACCGACACTTGATATTCGTGCTCGCGAAAGTCTTGGAACTTACTGTCATCAAGCTTGTTTTCCTCGGCGCTTGTTAATCGTTGCCTGATACCGTTAATATCATTCGTATACTCGTTGGTCTTAAAACTTGTAAACACGCCACTATCGAGCTTGTCGCGCTTTACGTCTGCCAAATCCATTCCCAATCCTTCGACACTTACTCTAAATTCAGCCGACTGCAATTCGTAATCATCGAGATTCGCGAATTCTTCTACGTAATCCGTTCGCATCATTGTCGGATCACTAGTTTTATCCCATTCCACGCCCATAATGACATCTGGCACATCGCCCTTAACACTTTCCAACTGATAATTAATTTCTCCAGTTTCTTCGTTAATGCGTGTGTTGACCCAGTCGCCACTGACTAAACCTTTGTCGGTTATAACGTTGTCAATCGTTGCAGGAATATTATTTGCTTTAACCAAGGCATTATCTGCTTTAGATAACGCGTCATCTGTTTTGTTGTTTACGGCGGTTAAGTTTTGTTCGACTCTTTCAACACCTTTGGAAGCCGCTCGAGCTAAATTCTCGCTCTCTCCCGCTTTTTCCAAAGCTTTGATAGCCTTTTGGTCAGCAACGCCAATACCTTCTGTTAAATCATCCACCGCCGCGTCGTACCCATCGAATAACTCTTGATAGATGATATCTTGTTCCTCGACTAGTCGTTCAGCTTCATCGATGGCTTCTTGTTTGCTGTCGATAGCTTGTTGTTTGGCTTCTTCGATTTCCTGTTGTTGTTCTTCAATAGCTTTAGCATTCTTATCAATATCTTCTGAATCAATTATCGTTTCCCATTGGCTACCATTCCATACACGAATGCGGTCATATGGTCCATTCTTTTCAAACCACGTATCTCCCACTTTATGTTCCATATTTTCATCAGGTGTTTCAAACCAAATACGATTGCCTTGTGCATTTACGATATAACCCATTGTTTCAACTTGCTGTTTTTCTATTCTATCCAATCTAGAACCAATGCCACCAGTTGTAATCGTTCTAAAAGACTGTCCAATAACTCCTAACTCAATCGATATATTTTCTTCCTTCACTGGATCGTAATCGACAACAACTACTTTTGCATTTTCATTAGTCACACCAAACTTTGGATAGAAAATAGGTAATCGATCGTTTAATTCGACTTCTTCCATCACTTGGAATTCTTGATAATCTAGTGTTTTAGATAAATCAATGTATTCAACCATTAAATTTTCGTGTGGCAAACCAACTTCGTTTGCATTTGAATATTGATTGGCCAAACTTCTTAATCGGCTAACCGTTGGCTGATTGTCATAATCAAATTCAGCACTGAAATCAACAACCTGTATTTTTCTCTTGTTGTGCATTTCGAGATATTTGCCGTCTACATATCGCTCAGGAAGGGTAACTGTTCTCGGCTCACTTCTTTCACCCGTTTCGCTATCTGGTATATACGTAGCAAATGGATAAATGGAAGTATAGACATTGTCGTCTTGTTGGTCTTGTTCTAAGCCTGTAATGTTTCTTCCGTACTCTAATGGTACGGTCGATTTTCTTCCCATTTCTTTGTGTAGACGAATAGTTTTATTGTCAAATTCATATTCTCCACCCCACACATCCAAGATTGACCCTTCTACCCCCGCAAGGGCTTCAAAGGCATTCGACACGTCACTTATGTGCCAGCTTGTTGAGTTTGTCGTTGTTATATCACTCGTAACGTCAAAGGCTTCATCGCCTATTCGGTTATTATTCCAAATCCTCAACGCCTGTTCAGCCGTGGATGTTCTGATATTAACATCTGGGTTCAATGCATCTTTTAAGAGACTTTGAGAGATATGCTTAGCAAACACCTCAATTAATTGGCCTTCTTTTCTGATAACTCTTGATATTTCAAACGTTTGCCACTTGGTTCGGACACCAGCATCAGCTTTTATTCTCATTTCTTCCTCAAACACATCTGAAAATTCTGCATTTTGTGGATATTGGAAATAAAGTAAATATTGTCCGTTTCGCTCACGAGTTACTTTTGGATTGATAATGTCTGTTATTTCTCCCAAACCATACGTTCTAAATTGTTGTTCATCTTTCTTAAACAATACTGGTATCAAATTCTATCACCTTCATTCTTAACCATTGTCATCGTAAAATCGCCTGTCCACGATACGCTGTTTTCTCCTACATCTAAATAAGGGAAAACTGCGCCTTCTTCACGAACAACCTTTTCCCAAGCAGATAAATTACCGCTGTAAACCATTCTCTTTTCCATATCTAAAATAATCGAGCCTTGTATATCTTCCAAGACTGTTCGTCTACCATTTATTGTGATTACTGTGTTTCCATTGCCTGTAAGCTCAATTAGTGGCTTGGCCTGTACATTTCCTTGATTCACAATCCTTTGTCCTTTTGACAGAGCTAATTCTGAATTATCTTTAAAATACTTGACTGGGTGCACTAAAAAAACAACCTGTAAACGCCCAAGCTGTTTGAGTACCTCTGATATTGAAATTGTATTAATCACTGTTGCTTGATAGAGAAAACCATCATCCCATGATAATTCTAAATCGTGCCATCCTTTAACGCCCAACCATTCGGCTATTTCCGTCGTTTTCGGATATACGCTATCTTCCAGCCTCAAGGGGAAGGCACGCTCCACCGGTTTCAATCGCTGATTGTCTAATAACAACACGCCATCACGACCGGGAACGGGTTGCGTTTCAATGTCGTTAGATGATAATTCATGTGTTACATCGTTTAAAATTCTTAATTTAAAATCTTTTGTTGATTGCCCATTGTAAATAATCTCTGCCATTAATTAAACGCTCCCCCTTCTTGTTGAATGTACCATTTAAATTCTCTAAACAACCGCTGGTAAAATTCGCGTTCGTTTCTTTCTGTTCCGTTTGCATTTGCATTAAAGGTAAAGTTGCGGTTGTCTACGTTTGATGTTTGCGGACTATTATTAATTGTGCGATTATGAGTTCCTGCCATCGCTCCACCACCAGCGATACCCAAAGCAACTTCGGGAGAAGTCATCTTCATCATTCCACCAGTCATTTTATCCAATGCATTAAACACCGAATCTGTGTTCGATTCGATCCCTTCTGCCAGCCCTTCAGGAACCCAACGACCAACATCATCTTTCATAACCCGCGAAGGCGAATGAATTTTCAGCGCACTTCTCATTGTGCTCGCAACGCTATTTGCAATTCCCCGGGCAGTAGATAGCACTCGCCCTCTTCCGGCATTTAAACCAGCATTTAAACCGTTCATCGAATTAATGCCAACACTTCTAAAATGTGTAGGCGTATTATTAAATGGCGCAATTAATTGAGTGGATGTGTTACGCATTAAATCAATTTGTTGGCTTGAACCAGTTCTTAGCACATTTAACATACTTTGCATGGCCTTTTGTGTTAGCGGAGCCAATTCATCTAGCGCTTGCCCCATTTGTTTCACGGAATTTTCCATATTTTTAACTAACTCATCGAAACTGCGTGTCGTGTCTGTTTGCATCGCTTTAAATAAATCACCCAGCGCTTGTGTAACCTTGTTTGTTCCGTCATTAATACCTAAGGCTAAACCGTCCGTAACATCGGTACCAATATTTTTGAATACCACGGACGGACTATGCGTTTGTAGCGTTTGTTGGGTTGTGTCAATCATGTCATCTGCCATATCACCAGACGCATTAGCCGCTTTTTCAGAACCTTGTTCCACACCTTTTGCCATACCGTCGCCAACATCTTCACCAATACTTGCAAAGTCTGCGGCTTCAATTTGCTCTCTTAGTGAGCCTTCTGTTTCACCCACTAAGTGTTCCACGGCTCCATAGGCTTCTTCATCGCCGTCCATTATTCCTTGAACAAAGGCATCCGTACCAGTTTCAGCACCCGTTTCTAAAGATTCGGCAAACTTTATCATTTCTTCATCTGAGGCATTGGCTAGCACAGCTAGTTCCGCAGCCGAATCGATTCCCATACTTTCTACGTAAGGTACTAAGTTCTCATAACCATTCTCTCCTGCCCATTCCATGATTTGGGCTTGGTTTTCTCCCCATTCAGCCACAACCTCCTGATTGTGTTGTAAGGTTTCGGTCATACTTTCCATAGTGTGGTCTGTTTTTGTTTCGATTTTATCAAAGGCATCTGTTGCAGCTTCTTGTAGTGATTCATAGGCTTCACTCATTGAATCGACTGTCGCTTGCTGAGACTCACTTAATTGATCATATAAAATAATTTGTCCTTCAATTGTTTCTTGGGCAATTGCATGTTGGTTTTCCATCGCTTCAATCATCTGGGCTTCAGTGAGTCCGTATTGTTCGCCTAACTCACCTAAAGTTGCCTTCAACTCTTCTTCTTGTTCATCAAGCTCATCGACTGCCTTTGCATATTCCCAAGTTCCTACAGTTCCCTCTTCTATTTTTTGATTCCAATCTGCTCTTAATTGATTGGTTTCCTCAAGTTTCTGTTCGACTTCATTTTGTTCCTTGGAAATTTCTAATAATCTTTCTTGTCCAGCTGTTGCAGCCTCTTGTTCTTTCATTAACTCGATACGATTAGCAATTTGCTCTGAACTCATGTTCATAGCATCAGCTTCAGCATCGTATGCAAGGTTTAAACCCTCCACTTGCCCATTTAGTTGTTCAATATAATCGCCTAGTAATTCTTTTTCAGTAGCTGATTTGTGTTCAGCTTCGGACAATTCATGAATTTTATCTACTAAGTCTTCATTTGCGGCGGCACTTGATTCAATACCTGAAATGCTACTTTCGTAAGCAGCTGAATTTTGTTCGACAGAACTTGTTAGTTCTTCACTCGCTTCGGATAATGCATCGGTTTGAGCGGTTAATTTGCTACCTTCTTCAGTTGATCGAGTAAACCACTTAACTAGTGCAATGCCGGCTGTGACCACTAACCCAATCGCTATTGCTGTTGGATTAAGTACAGCTTTTAATGCTGCTGTCGCTTGCGTAAATAAAGTCGTTGCTACTGTGGATAGTTTAATGTTTCCAGTCAGGACACCAACTGCTGCTTGTGCCAATGAAATAGTACTTGTGTTCGTTGCTTGTGCGGCTGTATCTGCTGCCACAGCTTTCTTTTTTGCAGTTAATGCAATTGTTAGTTCTTTTCCTGAAAAAGCAGCGGCTTGTAAAACTGCAGCATTTTTGTCAATAATTGAATTTATCTTATCAATCACGGCCAGTGCTGCATAACCTGTGGCTAAACCAATAATTAAAGGTGATAAGGCTTCAACAACCGGAATTATCATCTTCACTCCATCGGCGAATAAAATAACGATTGGAATCGTTGCTTCAATAGCTCCACCAATTGCCTTAAAGGCAGTGTTAACGACAACTTTCATACCGTCAATATTTTGTGCAATGTCCTTTCCGGTCACTGCTTTAGATAATTTATCAAACGATCCTATAATATCCGCAATACCTCTTGCAGCCGCGTTACGTAAGTTGCCCAACGAGGTTTCGATACCCAAGCTGTTTTCTTTGGCTAATTTAGCCAATATACCAGTTCCGGTGCCTAGTTCAATCATCTTGTCATTAAAGTCGCCCATTGATATTTGGCCACTTTGTAGTGCCGAATACATTTCTTGTTCGGTCATATTAAACGCTTCAGCAACTTTGGTTAGCCCAATACCCATTGTTTGTTGTAAGGTTGTCCATGTTTGCATGTCCATTTTTCCTGTTTGCAAGGCTTTAATGTATTGGTCGGTTCCTCTTTGTGCTTCATTAGCATTAGCTCCTGAAGCTAGTAAGGCGTTATTTAAAGCTAAAGCCGAATCTGTCGCCTTGTCTATGTCATTAAAAGAGTTGTACATGCGTTGAGCCGTTGAAGCAATGTCATCAAGTTTTGTCGGTAGCCCATCAATTCCATCTGATAGCTTGGCTATAGCACGCTCTGAATCTTCAGCAGACACACCTAAAGCTTGCAAAACTTTCGGGAATGTGTTTAATGTATCAAAACGCTTAATTGCCGTATCCATAGATGCAGCAAGAACTTTAAAGGCGGCTGCCCCAATCTTGACTAAACCAAGCGAAACCGCTAAATCTTTTATTCCTCGCTCGGTCTTTTGAGCACCATCACCAGCTTTTTTAGCGTCGCCTTCTAATCCTCTCAAAGCATCAGAAGCGACATCAACCTGCTTACCATCAACATCTATCGATATTTTAATACTTCCATCTGCGATATTAACCTCCTCCTTTCTTTAATTTTGTGCACAAAAAAAGCACCCATAAAGGATGCTTGAAATAATATTTAATTAGTTATTGCTATTCTTTTCTAAAACTTATCGTTAATGGTGTCGGTATAGAACTATCTCCACCTATATTAACGAATCTAACTTCATAACCGTTTTCTGTATAAGTATGAATATCTGTACGTAATGCTTTTTCGAAATTATTTACATAACCGCTGACACTCAAATCAAGACTTCTGGCGACTACGGTACTCGCCCTGTAACCTTGACCCTCTTTGTTTTCAAAAGGTTCACTTGAGTCAATAAATATAGAATACCCAATTAGTTTATCGTTGTCATATTCAGCCACAATTTCATATTTATCGGACTCATACAATTCTTGAATTTGTTCATCTTCATAATTTTCTATTTCACCAAATTCATCAATAACCAACTCAGAAACGTCCTCTGATTCAGCTCTTTCGTTATATGTTTCGGTAAATTCTTCTAACTCATTACCGCTCCCACATCCTGCCAATACGAATAACAATGTCACAACCATCAACAATTTCTTTTTCATTGCACGCTCTCCTTATTAATAATATTACTTAAAGAATACCACTAATAAAGTTAATCTTCCATATCATCTTTCAATGAATAAATTTCTTGCATTTCGCGCATGTTTTTCTTGTATTCTGTAGATTCGCCCTTACTCGGCTCCCAACTTCTAATCTGAATGATTTGTTTCATAATTGTATTTTCAGGCAAGCCATTCAGTAAGCCTTTGAATTTAAACCAATGCATTTTGGTTTGTTCTTCAAGCAGATCAATTCCATACGCTTGCATAAAAGAAGCATAAATATACTCGGCGTCCTCTCCCAAGTCAATCAACTTCTTTTCTTTCTTTTTGGGCATAGGATTTCCTTTTAAATCATATTCGACAAATTCATCATTTTCTGGATTCAGGAATTGATCATGCACATCATTCCACACGGTAAAGTAATCATCCATCTCAATTACATCTACACCAAAAAGCAAAACAAGGCACATTTCAGCGAGCTGAAACTCATATAAGCCTTTTGTGCTCATTACGTCTAAAACATCAAGCACGTTGTCGAACGATAAGTCTATTGGTATGCTATTGCCTTTATACTCATAAGTAGTGACTAAAAGGTCATTCAACCGCATTTAATCACATCATTTCTGTTTTTCTTTCTTTTTATCTAGAATCTCACTGCGTGTGTCATTATAACGTTTCGTTATTTCTTCATTTTGTTGCTCTAATCGTCCAGCAATTTCTGCTCCTACAACTTCTAAAACCCCATCTAATGCGATAATGTCTGGTATTGCCTTGTATAACTTTTTAAATGTACCATCGCCAAAAATTAAATCGTATTGAATGGCAATAAATTCTTTATTTGCGTCAAAAGCTGTATCGATATCGTCTACCTCGACATCTTCAATTGTTTCGTCGGTAATTTCTTCTGGAAAATGTACGTGCTTTGTTTTCTCGCGAACTGCTTGAAGCTTTTTTTCTGCTAGCTCTTCAATATTTAAAAAGTTTCTAATGTTTTCCACTGAGCTATCAAACCACAATTCCACTTCGCCAATCTTTACAGGAAATCCTGTCCGTTTTATTGGTATATTAATTGCTTCAGTCATCTCTTACCTCCTAAAAAAGAGGATGCATTTTAAGCACCCTCGTCGTCTATACTCAATTCTACAACCGCCCCATCAGTCGTTGGCTCTACACTTTCAACTGTGGGGGCTAGTCTTCCCCCGAACCATCGGAACCGCCGTCATCATCGGATAAATCAGTTTCTTTTGGCTTTTCATCAAAACGAATTGAGCAACTAAATTCTTCGTACTCGCTCGCCTCGCCAGCACCTGCGATAATGTCTAATACCGTTGCGCGTCCTACCCATTCTTTTTTACCGTCTGAACGAACAACACGATGCCAAATCTTACGAGCATCGCCAATTTCATTTTGTAGGCTTTCGATGAGTGCTTGTGCCTCGTCTTCTGGATCAAATTGACCTTCTGGTGCATAGGCTCTTGCTACAGAAACAACTGTCTCTTCTGGTGTTCCATCACCATCGTAAAATGCTTCTTCCTCAGTTTCCTCATTAGGTTCTACCTCAATATTCGAAATTAAGTGTGCGAGCTCTAACCATTCCTCATCCGGTTCATCTTGTCCTCTTTCCCACGCTTGTACAAAGTGCTTTCTTAATGCGTTTTTGTTTCTTGCCATTTATTTTTCCTCCTTGAATACTGTTATTTTGGCTTGTATATCCAATAAAAAAACGAACCAACCTTGATCATCAGCTTGATTGATAAAAGGCTTGTTCGTTATAACTAACTCTTCAAATTCATAACTATTGTTTTCGCTTTCTAACTCTTTTAATCTTTCTAATTCGTTTTGCACAACCCAAAGAGTCTGATTGATTCTACTTTGAGATTTTGATTTCATCGCGAACTCATAATTCAGTTGCTGATCAGTGTCGCCGTTCATAAACTCTTGCGTCACATTAGAGCCCGGAAGTGGATAGACCACGAATGATTCTTCGGCTCCTAAATAGCCCATCTTGCACGACACAGGCAAACCATTAATCTGATTCACGCGTTCGGTTAATCGTTCCATGAAATCCATTACCAACCAGCCCCTTCCTTAAATGCTTTTACCCAACTGCTCATGAACATTCCTTTGGCTTTCAAGTCCCAGCGTGGTCCAGTTCCCGGTGTTGTATAATTCCAGCCACCCGGCGCATAAAATTGATAAGCCGCATAAGGCGTGTGATAGTTTACGGCACTACCATCCAAATCAATTGTTCCTGTCATTCGCAGAATTCCTTCTCGCATTGGCACAAATTGATTCATGTCAGCTAGCGCTTGATTAGCAAACTCTCGCCTACCTTGTGTCATCGCAGAAGTACTTAATTTGTTGTAAGCTTTGTTTAAATTGATATCTACCTTAACCACTAGACCACCTCTAATTCATACGAGTAAAGCTTTTTTTCGTATGCTTCATAGATTGGTATAACTTTTGTAATTACGTGGTCTGTGTCGTCAAAAACAAGCACAGATTCAGCCTTAAATTCCGGAAGCGGTGTGGTTATATCTTGATAACAAAAGACAACCGCGTTATATAACAGTTGTTTCCCACTGGCCGTTGAACTATATTCAGTACCGCGATCAATACGACAGTGTTCAATTGTGATTGCTTCAGCGTATTCGGGTTCAGACCAATCATTTGTACCTATATATTCTTTGTATTCAAACGAATCAATACAGAACTCTTTGGGTGGTTTCGGCATCATAAGACACCAACTCCTGCATAAAGTAACCCTGTTCCTTCCAAGAAAACATAAACATCTTCTGCAACTAAAGATTTACCTTCGTTTTCGTTTGAATTAGTGCGACTAGCGTTAGTTACGCTTGTACGCCCCGCAGAAAAGGATTGTGGTGCTTTGTTCATACTCTCAAATGTAGTTGCACCCAATTCATCAAAGTACTCAATTTGAGCGCATAACGCTTGTTTAAACTGTTTTACTCGCCACTCATTATCTTTTTCGATATCGTTTTTTACATAAAAATGACTAGTGATATTATTTAAAATAGCACTAGCCTTTTTAATCAACTTTTCAAATTCTTCTTCGTCAATTTCTGCATTCGATAGATCTTTAAATTCTTCGAGCGTTAAATAAGACACGATTAATCACCTTCTTCAGGTTCAGTAACATTCACGGTTGCCGTATCCGTGTGGCTACCGTCATCCGTTTCAACAGTAATGGTTGCATTACCTTCACTGATTGCTGTAACTAGTCCGCTAGAATTTACTGTTGCCACTTCATCATCATCTGATTCATAAGTTACAGACTTGTTCGTAGCATCAGATGGTTCTACTGTTGCGTTTAATTGTCGAGTGTCATCCACTTCTAAATTGTTATTCTTTGGTGCTAGGTTCACACCAGTTACGTCAATTGGTAATGTTTTAAATGCTGGAACACCTACACGTTCAGATTCTTCTTTATCTTCTTCCACGCGTACGGCTTGATATTCGCCTTTAGCAACATCTGTATCTGGATCTAATCCTGTAATTTCAAGAGGGCTTTCGCCCTCTACAACTATTTCATCATCTTTATAAATCCTGAACATTAAAGCCCTCCCTTATTCTAAATTAATGACTGCCCCGTCAGTCGTTGGCGTGACATTTGTAATTTCGGGGACTGTTATTCCCCCACTTCAACAACTTTGATAACGGCCTTTTTATTTGCAGGTAAAATGAATTCTCCTGCTTTACCTGCGCCTTGGAATGCTACACCGTCAAAGTCTTCAGACTCAATTGTTCGAGTGGTATTGATTCCGGTGAACTGTTTACCCACACCAACAATAGACACATAAGCCAGTTCGTCTTTTTGGAATTTTGTTTCAGGAACTTCTTTAATTTGGAATCCTTTGAATCGTAAGATTCCATTGTCGTCAATATTAACGTCTGAATGCTTAGCTGTAGTTGTGATTGGGTGGTCAACGATTGCGTTGTACAATTCAGGCTTAACCCATGCCATTTTAGTTCCTACTGCTTCCATATTCACATAAGCATTAGATAGTTTGTTAAATAACTCCAATACAGCATCGTTTTCTAAGGCAGCTAGTTCTAGCGTTTTATCAGCTGCTTTAGAAATAAATAAACCACCTTTGTCATCGAACAATTGAACCTTAGCTTGTGCTTGTAACTCTGAGCGGTCTGCAATTGTTGCAGCAAAGTCATTATTTACAGTGTGACGGTCAATCCCTTCATGGAACACCCATTCCCAGTCGTAAGGTACGTCTGTATCTGTGTAGATAATCTCTTGACGCTCTCCGAAACGTGTAGACTTGCTTGTTCCTGTTCCGAATGCTACGTTTTCGCCTTTGTCATATTCAGTACCAATAACCACTGGAATATCACTTGTTTTGATAGAAAAAGCTGTTTTGTTATGTGTTACACCGTCTAATGCTTCAATACCCCCACCAAAGAACTCGCGGAAGTAAGCTTGCTTTTGGTAGACTGCCTGCAATAACTCCTTGAATTGTTTTTGGTATGAACGTACTGCTTGATTGTTGTTTTCTCCTGCCATTTCTCATTTCCCCTTTTTAATTATATTTTGCTAATTTTGCAGCGAATGGATCGCCATCATTATTTTCGCCACCGTCCGGATTACCACCATTTACGATTGTTGGTGGCTTTGTTTCGTCTTCCGTTACTTCTTGATTAAACAGATAGTCGTCAGATTCCTTCAACTGTTCCAGTTGGTCGTCAAGATTCAATAGTTTATCGCCATCTAACTTGATTGACTCCACATCCAACAATGCTTCAACCGCTTTGGGATTGCGGACATCTGCATCCACCAACGCTTCTTTCAGTTTGAAGTCAAATGCTTGTTGGTGAAGTTTTTCTTCATATTCTGTTTCCTGCGCCGTGTTTTCCTCTTGCAATTCATCAATCTTTGCTTGTAAGGCTTCTGCATCAACTTCTTTCAATTCCTCTAACTGTTCATCTCGTGCAACAACCTGTTCTTTCAAGTTATCTCGTTCAGTCGTCACTGATTCAAGCTCTTGATTAGCAGACGTTACTGCCTTTCCATGCTCAGCCATTACCTTATCTACAGTTTCCTTGTCTAGTTCTAAACCTTCTAAAAATTCTCTATTCATTACTTCTTTCTCCTTTTCGTTTTGATTTCGAGGCTACGACCCCGTTAGGATTGCCTGTTATCGCTTCGGCTTGCGGTAGTTTATATGCTCATTTCGGAGCAATAAAAATAGCCACCACTCAATGAGTGCTGACTTAATTAAATATCAAATTTAATGTTTTCCCATTTCTTATATGCATCAAAGTAAACTTCTCGTTTATTTCCATTGTGAGTGACCTCATAATACATTCCGTCTGACACTGTTGTACTAAGTAAGGTTTTGTTATTTTGTAGTGTTTTAGATAGCCACACAACAAACACATCACTTTCAGTAACTTCTTTGCCATCAGTTACATCTCTTTTATCATTCACATAATCAACAACCAGCTGTTTGCTTATTTCAACAAATTCTTCTGTTCCCATCCTTTGTTCACTCCTACATTAATTCAGATACTGTCATTTTCTTCCAACTCATGACGGATCACCTCCTCTACTTATCAGTTTTCATTGGTTTCAAAGCAAACAAGTGAATCGCCTCCTTTATACGTATCTTATTAATTCTGTTTCATACTCACTATACTCTACTAACTGAAATCGTTTATGACTTCCAACAAAACCGTTATCCCTATGCCACTTGTCCGTTTCGTTACGAGTGGCGCCTTGTCTGATTAATAAACCGTTCATGTCAGATACTAACTCATGATGAAAATGGCCAGTGAATGTTTCTCGTGTTTGAACACCTTCTGCACCCCATAGCTGGCTGAATTGAGTAGCAAATATCATTGGATAATCTTTTTTATTTTTGCGAATACCATGAGTAGCTCCAATGAAGTTGCGACCTAATAAAATAGCTTTAAACGCTTCTTGTTTACCATCTATAGTTAATCTATCTTCACGCTGATACAATCGCTCTAATGCTTTAATTATCGTTTGTCCGATAGATTCATCGTGGTTCCCAGGAACGTATAACAATTCTACTGATTCAGCATTTTCCAATGACTTATCAATAATTAAGTCTAAAAAGTCAAATGCATCTTCCCATGCTTGTGTTAAGTCAGTCGTTTCTAATTGCGTGCCATTTGCGGTTGTCGAATTGTGATTATCTACATGCAATAAGTCTCCACCCGAAATAATCAATACTTTCTTATAATCACTTTCCAACTGATAAAATATTTTTCCAAGCGTTTCATCATAATCAGTCAATGTACTCTGTCCAAAATGTAAATCAAACAATGGAATGACCAAGTAGCGCTCATCATCAACGCTGTGAGCTAATTTCGGTTGTTTAGGTGTCACTCTGTCCGCTAAACGTTCTCCAATGGCTCCCCAATCAATCTCGTGTTTAAGTGGTTCGGCTACTATCTTGGATTGATAGTTATAAAATGCTTCTCCAATAATAGGTGTTGTCCACTCATTCGAGGTTATTGTTCGTATCTTAAATTCGTCTGGATCCAATCCGTGCAACGTTAATAATTCCTGTTTAGTAAATGTTTTCTTTTGTTTTACTTGTGTGCGTATGTAAGACGATATTGAGCCATCATCTTCGTATGTTTTTTCATCGATATCGGTTGAACCATTGGCATTAACTCCGCGAATTTCATTATATCTTGAAGAGTTCCGAGCAATACCTCTTGCTTTATCTAAAGTGATATCTAATTCATCCGCAATTTCTTGCCATGTATTGCCTTCTTTTTTCAGGTCTATTATTCTATCTTCCACAAATTAGCCTCGCCTCCTATTTTTTATAATTAAAATCTTTCATCAGCACATTAAGCGGCGTATAAACTTTTTCACGCTTATAATTCCTACTTAAATACTCACCATTTTCCTTCAAGTGGTCGCGCATAGCTTTCTGCCGTCTAGACACCATCTGTTTCCAGTAACTAACGTTCTCACTGCCCATTTCTTCAGATACCATGAGATTTTTCTTGTATTTGACAATCTCACGCTCAATTCTGCGTTGTGTATCACGGTCTTTAGCAACCTTTACATTCAATTCCTCATCAAATTCAGGTTGATTGTTTGTGTTGACCCCAGGAACAAACGGAACGTGCAGATGACGACAATTAATTCCGCGATGCCCTCCAGCAGTTTCATAATCAGCTCCCCAATACGGGTCGTAAATACTTCTATATTCGCTGTTTGCCGGTATTTCTTCTGGGAAGCGTAAGTCAACCACATTCCCCTGTATAATTGAGCATTTTTCTCTAGCGCCTGCATGTGATGTAACTACGACTGTGTGCACGCCATAATCAGCCATGCGATCTTTCCTGATAGTATCGTACGTGTTACCTAAGGTAGACTTTAAAACAGTCCTCGTGTAGCGTTCTAGGCTCCATGGGTTACCACCCTTATCGACAAACATACTGTCAATACCTTTTTGCACGAGTTGTGTCACTGCACGTTCTACAGATTGCTCAAAGGTATAAATACCTGTGTTAAACGAGGCCGAAACTTGATTCAGCACTTGCGTGTAGGCTCGTTCTGCAGTTCCTCTGCCGTACTGTGTCGTCACAAGCGTTTGATTGACTAAGTTGTCAATATCACTCCACGACTGCTCATAATATCCACGCATGATGTTATCTAAGTCACTCGGTATTGGCTGCGCATCATAGGGCATCACATCATCCACGTCTTGTACAATTTCTTTGCCTGCGCTTTGGAACATCCGTTCAATTTCAGGCTCAGCTACCTTTGTTACTTGCGAAAGCAATTGCACAACATCTCGGTTAAACAAACGCAACTCTTGCAACTTCTCTGCCTGCCACTGTGTGATGTCGCTTGATCCTCGATTCAATCGTTTAATTAACAGGCGGATAATATCGCCCTCTAGCGATTGATATAAATCGGATAAGTTACTTGACCATAAATCTAATTGTTCAGGAGTTACTCGTATTTTAGCCATTCAATCATTCCTCATCACCGAACAAGTCTACTTGCTGTTGATATGTCATGTTTAATGGGTCTTCTGGTTGTTCTTCATTAATTAACTCAAACCATTCTTCTGCTGTTTCTTTTGGTAGATTAAAGATGCGCTGAATTGCTTCAACAGTCGGAATAAATCCAAAATTCTTCGCTTGTCCATAAAAGCGCAACAACGCCGAACGATCTTGAAACACGCCGTCATCAAAGTCAACACCGATATGCTCAAATGTAGGGATCTCTCCATCGAATAACCCGAATGCTTTAGCCAATTCTAGTGTGGAGACAATTAACCCTTTAATAAACTTTTCAACTTCATTCACGTGATTATTTCGTGTTCTGTACGTTAAATCATTTTCGCTCACGACCTCAGTAGCGGTTTTCATGCTTCGTCCATCGAACGAAAACGTCCCAACTGACAATTTCAACTCCATTTCTAAGTTTTTCAAGAGTTGATTGATCGCTGCCGTGTATTGATCTGTTCGGATGTCACTTGTAACGTCTTTTACAGGATCTTTGTCATCTCCCATATGCAGAGATTTAAACACATTAACATCAGGGTCAAACACTTGTTTCGGAGGATTCCCCGCCTCGTCAGGTATTGTGTTGAGCATACTATCACTCACAAAAACAGTACGTTGCCCCATTTGAATCTCCCAATTAAACTGGTCGTAAGCATCGTTAATTTGTTTAAGTGTATCTTTACTATTGTCTGTGATACCTAAACCAAGTGGGCTACGTGGATTGATATTATTAAATCCAAAAGGTTTTACATAATTAAAAATTGGACGCGTTAAATTTTTGATTGTTGTTTGTTCTTCTAAATCTTCGTACAACTCACTCAACGGAATTCGTTTCCCAATCTTATTTTTAACGGTTGATTGATATAATTCATTTGTAATGACGTATGTTTCGCCTTCCCACTCATGAAATTCAAGCAACGTATAGTAAACTTCTTTGCCATCCTCGATTTTAGAGGTTACAGACTTCATGACGCCCTCTGAAATACCATTACTATTTGAGCGTAACGGATAGAACGCATTCGCAAGTGCCCAGCTAAATTCAATTTCTTTACTTTCTGCGTTTACGTATGGTCTTACAGTAAGTCCACCAGTTGCAAACATAGGATCTAAGTATCTAGCTAAATTCTTCTTGAAGTCATTGTGTTCAAAAATATGTTGAACGAAATCATTCGCTGATCCATACGTGTTTTCTGAGTTTTCTTCATCTTGTGCATCGGACACAACCACATCGCACTGCTCATTAAATACTAGTCCCGAGAGTAATTCTGAACTTAATTTAACCATGTTAATCGTTACATACTCACGCTCTTTTAATTCTCCATTTGTATTGCGATACTTTACTTTTGGATAATCGCCTTTGTATTGTCTAAACCCTTGCTCAATCCTTGCTAACTCTTTTGGATCAATGTTAATTTTGGGATGATCATTTATCGTTGTTAGTTCTTTTTCCGTCAAAGCGTAACCCCCTTTCTTGAATAAATTCTTTATTTTTTGTATAAAACCCACGTAGTCACCTCCTAAACTTTCAACCTAAAGTCTCTTGCGTTTGATAAACAAAGATAAATAAATTGGTCTGCTGTATGGTCGTCTTCTTCAATAACTTTTGGTTTATCGCTGTTGATCGTTTTCTCGTCCCAACTAAATTTCTTATGTTCTTCGATAAATACTTCATTACTATCCGCATATCGCATTCCAGTTGGATAAGGGTTTTTGAGATAATAAAAACGACCTTGTGCTAACAGGTCGTGTACATAGTCAATCATATCTACTTTCTTTTTCTTATTTACAGGCGTTAAATGCTGTCCGTAATCCTTATAGTATTGGTTGCGGAGCGCACCTTCTGCACTATCAATTGTACGGTTTACGATTCTTGCACCTTGCCACATGCTTTGTGTAGATGTCTTAGTAATAAACCCGTTTAGCTCTTTGGATAACTCACTTGGCGCCTTTTTATTTACTTGACCAGCAGGACTATAGTAGTAAGTGTTCAGCAATATAACCTTGCCTTTAGCAGTCAATCCGTAACATCCGTGCGTTGTCGCTGATTGCGAGTGTCCGCCGTCCGTAGAGTAGTACAGTCCGATTACCCTGTCATCTGACGGTAACTTGTCCAACGGTTTAAAGAGATTCATGTTGTAGACATTTGTACCCAACCCAACAGGTTCGCCTAAATATAAATATCGATAATAATCAAAGTCATTTTCTTTTATACGGTTAATATCTTTTAACATCTGTTCGGTTACAAAACCTAGTTCATCATCTAAATAACTTGAATCATGTACCAAATAGTCATCTTCACCGACCATCTCGTCCGACCACTCATTTATCCATGAATAAGGATTGCGAGGCGGATTGTATGACCAAAAGAATTGAACAAAAGGTGCTAGTTCATGTTTCTGTCGCATGAACGTAACGTTTGTTTGATCAAAATCCTCTTTATCATTGAATTCAGCCGACTCTTCATACCACACGGCAATAATATCGTTAATATCGTTTGATTTGAGCTTTTCAAACTGATCTAGCCCATAGAAGTAGAATGTAGACCCAGTATCTTTGTGCGTGATTTTAAAAGGCGCTACAGTCATGTTGAATTGGTCAAGTATTCCGAATTTACTTAGCGCCCATTGCATTTTATTAAATACAGAATCTCGTATTGTGCTTGCCACCTTGCGTATGGTAACGATGTTTGCTTTTTCGCCACGGCTAATATACCAAATCATCATCATGACTAGTTTCATGGCAATTACAGATGATTTAAACGAGTTACGACCACCGCGCAGAATGTTGTAAGGTTTCCTGCTCGTCCACACTACTTTAAAATGTGGATTGACTTCTTTTTGGATGTGTATCGTTGGCTGCCTACTCATCTTCATCAGCCCAATCATCCTGGATAACAATCAGATCACTTGTACCGCTACCTGATTCTTTCAGAAACTCCATGACTCGATCCATAGCTTTTTGCTTATCATAGAGTTTAATCACAGGGCCATCTCGACCCATCTTGACCTCCTGTATCAATGAGCCATCCACTTCGTCTGGATCTTTGAAATATACAGCCGATCTTTTTACCGTCATGGGCTCGCCATCCTCACTAAATACTGGTGCATCATTCTCATCAAACACCGTTACTTCTTCGGTGCCGAACTCTACATAATCAGTAATGTCAGCAAAGGCTTGCTTTAGCCACTCTTTTTTAATGTCGAGTGAATTAACATATAATTCTGTGCGCTGTGCTTGTTTAAGTCTGTCTAGTTCTTTCTTTACGCTAGGTTTTGCAAGCAGTCGGGAACCTTCTGTTCTTGCTGTGTTATACGTACAATCATAAGTTTCGAAATATGCTTTAGTCGCATTGAAGTACTGAAGATATAATACAGTGAACTGTTTTTCTTTTTCTGTTAAGTCACTATTCTCATTTAATTGCTCCACAATCTTTTCTGTTGCAACACGTTCCTTCTTGTTGCGTTGCATCTCCTGTTGCGTTGCATCATCTTTTCCCCACCGCTCACGAGACTTCCTACTACGTAAGGTGGCGTATTTAACATCATACTTTTCTGCTAAATCTTTCATGCTTATATCTGTTGTTTCAAATTCTTCTCGTATTTTGTTCCAATCTGTCAATGATACCCACCACCTCACTTTGTATATATTTATCTAACTATGTAATTACTCGTCTTGTGATAACCACACTTGTCACATGTACCCCGCTCTCCGCCCGTCCGGTGCATTTTAATACCTGCGTGATACATTTCCTTTGCACATCGGTGGCAGAGTGTCCTAATGTCCTTTACCGGTTTCTTCGAGATACTTTCTGATGTTTTCATCTAATCTCCTACCTGCCTTCTGTTTGATCTCCTCTTTGGTTAGTTTCTCTTTAGCCATACGATCACTCCCATTAATTATTTAGACACACTCTAGAGGTTATGCTCCCCTGTCCTCGGATTTGGAGTCCGACGTTTTACTAATTAAACTAAGAGTGCAGTTTTAAACAATTAAAAAAGCCACTACCTTATAGATAGCAGCTCTTATTACGTCCCAACCCCTCAGGACGATTAAATAAAGACATAGATTACTTTCACCTAATCTATATTGTTACATTTAAGTCTGCAACTCGACTAAGAACTCACAACACAGTAGTGTATTTACTGCCGTGAAAATTCAGGAAAAAAGTATATATTTTATTAGGCTATTTCCGTAGCCTTCGAGTCGTTTCCACAACTCAACACTCACATACAGAATCGAACTGTATTGCCCAATGCACCAGCGTGAGTACTCTCTTTTACCACAAGAGGTGTTATTCTATACACCAATCAGAATGACAGGCTTTGCTCCTGTGACCTCTCGCTCCCAAAGCGAGCGCTCTACTAACTGAGCTACACTCTGTAAATATAGGACTAGGCAATCATGTACGATTATAAAGCAGAGGTGTATATACTTAAGGAGGATCGCCTAGCCCTTGTGCTCTATTCTCACACTATCATTATAGATGGTTTTATCGGGTCAAAACGGCACATATGTGGCACTTATAACCATTCGGCCAATTCCTTGATTAGCTTTGTGCGCTTTTTTCGACATGCTCGTTCCGATAAATTGACGGTCTGTGATATGTACACCCATGATTGTCTGTCGTAATAAAATAACCAAACAATATCACACGTTAATTTGTCTACTTTACACGTGTACTTCCAGAACTTGTCAATTGTTATTAGATAATGTTTCAAAAATACGTAACTACCGTCATCTACATATTTCAACACATCGTTCTCTATCGTACTGTTGAAATCATTTGTAAAAACTTTAGGATCATCTTGCTCTTTCCGTAAATCACTTTTTGCACTCTTTTTGTCTGGATACTTCAGCCTTAACTTTCGATACTCAACTTGTGAATGAAGTTTGCCAGTTAAGTAATCAGTTAAGTATTCTTCTGCTTTTCTGTATTTTTGTTTTGACAATGTCTCAACTCCCGCTACTAATCTATTCTTTTCGCTTCTTCTTATAATGGGAACTTAACGTAATTACCAACGCTCCTATTAAAACAATTATCTCACTTGTAACTGATAGCAGCACTGTTACCCATTGGAGTAAGCCGGCACCCACCAATAACAGAAAATATGTCATTAAAAATCTTATCAAGAAGTTCATTCTTCTGTCTCCTCCATATAAAACTGCCCTTCATTTCTTGCCCTAATCTGATTCAATTGATCAGCTACCTTGGTTAGCTGCTCTCTAGTATCTAGTAATTCTTCTTCCTTACTCTCCAACTGCTCTTGTGTATTTCTCAATTCTTGTCGTGTCGTGGATAGCTCATATTCTAAGGTTTCAATTTCAGCTTCTTGTTCGCTGGTTCGTAAGAAAGCTCCTACCAATGCCCCAACAATAAATAACCCAATCAATAATTTTCCTATTTTCTTAGCCATTTCGCACCTCGCTTAACTTAGTATCGATGATTTCAATTTCTCTTCTTGGAATTGCCGTGATATTATTGCTCTCTAGGACAATAGATCCTTTATCCCAATCATGTATGACCTCTACTTCGTTGGCTAAATTTGTGTTACTCCCTTGTCTGATTATTCTCCCACTCTTTAGGTAAATAGCGTTTGTATATTTCATTCTTCCAGCTCCTCTGCTTAATATAGCTCGTATGCCATTTCTTCATCTGTTACATCTTCTATACTTACCTCATGTCCTAGGTCATGAATTAGGTTCATCCATGTGTAGGTTGGTATATCATGGCCTTCCTCATATACTTCCCCGTTCAACAAAAGCACTTCCCAATCTCCTGACTCATTTGCGATTAATCTTATTGTGTCCTTCATTCTTCCAGCTCCTCTACTTCGACAAAATCTATGTGAAGAATGCTATTCATTGGTACGAACACTTCTTTTTCAAATTCGTCCGTAAAAGTGATGTAGTTGTCGTAGAAAGTTACTCCGTCAATAGTATTTATACGGTTTGGAAATTTCGAACCTAAAATAGTGGGTTCAACGTTTTTAACTTTTATAGGTCGTCCACCTGATTCTCTTAACATTACATAAGTCATTTTTCCAGCTCCTCTACTTTTTTAGCGAACACCATATAATTTGGATCGAATGACTTTATTTCTTCTTCTGTAAAAGTATGCTTTGGTAAATCGTGCCTTTGAAGATAATCTAGTCCTCCATCAATCCACAAGTCACCATCGTCCCCCTGTACTAAATATCTTTCATCGCTACCTGCGATGTTAGGAAATTCAATCACATATTTCTGTTCTTTTTCTACTTCGTAGCCATACTTCATATTAATTAGCGTTTCGATTGGCTTATTATCTGTATCTGTAAACCACTCGCCAAATTCGTCTGTTTCAGAGGGTTTATAGCTTGAAACTCGCTCCTGATGAGCAATACACTCCCAATAGATTGCCCTTTCTATGTTGTCTTTTTCTTCATACCATTCAGCCACAAACTTCGGAACAGTTGGTTTTTCGACCACAATATAATCTCTACCTTCATAACCAAATACTCTTTCATGAACCAAAAATTCAGTTGCTTCTTTCCAGTAATCCTGCATATCTTGATCTTCCTGCTTCGGTATGAGTGCTTCGTGTTCATCTAAAATATCAATAACTTTACGTCCAGATGATTGATACATAAGGCCAACAGTTTCTAAACTGAGTTTTTTTAATATCTCTTCGTCAAGTTTAAAGAACTCTGCAATAACCTCATGATCGCTATCACTTAAACCATATTCTTCCGAGATGTCTGTTATAACGCTTTTATATTTATCCTTCACTTCCGTCCCCTCGCTTTCGTTCATTCGCTGTATCATATCTGCATTTTTTGGGTCGTTATACACTGGATACATACGCTCGATTTTTCTTTGGTGGTACTCATACTCCTCAATCAGTTCTTGGATGTTGTAAGGATTCTCATCTTCCCACTTGATGAATTGGAACATCATTTCCTCTAAGTCTTCTTCTAGCAAGTAATTAAACCCGTCATCGCATGAATCCCAGCTTCCCTGTCTTTTACTTGGCTTTTTTTCATAAATCCATATACCGCCACCCGGGTTTGAGTCTCTCGCTATCCACTTCCACTCATCGTCCAACTCTTTCAAAATCTCATATTCTTCTCGGTTAATTTTTGGCATTGTCTTCACTCCTAATCTAATGGATTTATTCCGCCGTAGTAGGTTGTCACAGCATTCCTTGCAGCTATCTTTTCTTGAGTGCTCTTTTCAGCTTGTTTCCGATACCTATTCAGCGACATCTGAATGTAATTAATCGTCAGCTTGTCACTCATATCCCCGATTGTGTTCAACCGGAGATATGCTTCCACGTTCTCAATGAATTCTTTAGCCATTTTCCGCACTCCTATCTGCTGAAAGCTTCTTGTAAGTTCTCAAGTACTTCTTTCGAGCGTTCGTTTAGGTGTTCCATGTCCTTTTCAGCCTGCTGTAATTGGTCCTGGTCCGTTTGGCTTCCGTCTTCTAATTGCGCTTCTAAATCTTCAATTTCAGCTTCTAGGTGCAAGATGTGATTGATCATCTGCCCGCGTTCAGTACCCAATTCATTTGAGCGTCTCTCAATGTCTTCTAGGGTTGCTAGTGTCTCGCTGTAGTCTTCACTTCCGCCCCAAGTGATATAGCCTGATGCCAATGCGACCGTTCCTGCTGCTCCGATTAACGCCAGTAAGATTGTGATTGTTAATGCGATTCGTTTGATTGTCTTTTTCATTTTTCTTCCTCCAATAATTTAATAACCTCTTCTGCTATTTCTTCGCCAAAAGCAATCCATAATAAGTCTTTTCTCATAGTATCTAGTTGCCACTTAATCTCCTTTGCGGAACCTTCTCGTCTATCCTTCACTTGTCGGTCAAGGTTTTCCAAGTCAAATACTACATCTTCTAGTACCATTGCTAACTGTTTTAGTCGTTCCATTGTTTCGTTGTCGTGATGTGTGTCTCCGTAAAATCCTATACCTTCCGTTAAGTCACTTCCTGTTATAATTGCTTTAACCTTCATTCTTCTTCCTCCTTGTACGTTCCATACTCGATGACAACAAAATTATCGTTTAACTTCATCACCTGTAAAACATCATGCCCATTAATCTCCAAGCTCTCTGATTTGTACCTAGGATTTCCCGCCTTGACTGTCTTAAAAAAACGAATCTTTATTCGTTTTCTTAATTACCTCGTTGTTCATTTTTCTTCCTCCAATTCCATCGCCCACATCATTAAATAATTAGCCATGTCTAAAAGCGAATCTTCTAGTGCTTCGTCAGTCACCTTTTGTTCTCCTGATTCCACCAACTGCTCAATACGATTCATTTTATCGGAGATTCTAACGAGTGCCGAAATATCCCCATACTTCTCATACGTTTTCCCAAAGCTATTTCCATAATCATGATTTTTATCTGCGTATAGTCTGTTTAATTTCTTACAGATGTCTTTGTGATGATTAATTAAATCTAGTGGTTCAGTGAGTTCTTTTAGTTGTTCTTGGTAGGACTTGTTATTTCTTTCCTCAATCTTGGTTACGAGCGGATCTTTTTCCATAAGCTCGCTCACTTCGATGATTGGTTCGTCTGGATATTCTTCAATTGCAAGATCAACATCTGCATAAGTTATACTGTCGGAGCCACGATAGTATTCTCCTGCCCAAATAACAGTTTGGTTTTTATAAAAATTGAAATGATGCGTATATCTATCTTCAGTTGGCGAAACGCCTTGATCCCATTCATAACCTTCCGCTTTTAATTCCTCCATCAGCCAATCATATTCTTCTTGCGTACGTGTTCTGTATAGTTTCATTCACTATCCTCCTCATGTAAAATCAATAATGCATGATCAATGATTTCGTGCGCTTTATATTGAATATCCTTAGCGATCTCTTCAATCATTTCCGTTATTTCTTCACTGGTTCCATTCTTAGATATAAATTTCTGTTTTCTCGTAAGGTTATAAGTTTTCATTTCGTTAGCTCCTTATAATTTATAATGTGATACAATAATGTCGTAACGTTATGTTGCAAATACTCCACAAGGGAGGTGTGATATATGAATAAATGTCCACACTGTGATAGCAGTTCGTTTTCTGAAACTGAACAACCTACCGGATATAACAGGTCTTTATTGGTTGCATACAATTCAAACACCAATGAAGTCAATCCTACTTCGGGAATACCGGTTAAAGCTTACGGCTGCCGAAGTTGCAAAAGTGTTGTTTTGAAAAGCGATAAGTTTTAGTCTCTGATAGTCGCATTGATTATTGATGCTTCTTTAATCAAATGTTTATTATTAGAGGTTCTAATTCCATTTGACCCAATCTCTACATTAGCACCAGATATTTTATTCTTTTTAGTCGGAATAAAATTATCATCTTTTCTAATCGCTCTTGTAACTGCTCCAACAGTTATGAGGGCGATTGTTATTGTTAATAGTTTCTTCATGTTATTCACTCCTCTCCCATTCAAATTTGTCTATAATATCTAACCCAATATCGATCTTGACGCCATTTGTCTGCCAAAACGATATTCTTTGGCCAAATTTAGTGTTACTCGTACGAAACTTAGTGACTTTTGGATAAGTCATTTTCCTGCCGTCTGTTTTGATGATTGTGATTTTGTACATCGCTTTGCTCCTCATAATTCCCTCGAATCCCTAATTGTTTTAAATCTCGTTCTGATAGCTTGATAGGATATATATGATATTTCCTACAAAATTCCACCAACCCCATTGAATGTGCTTCGCGGTGGTGACTTGCCATTTCTTTTTCGTCTTTACCGTTTTTATCAATTTTATGTCCAGATTCACATAAGCATATAAATTTACTTTTTAAATGATTATGCTTCGTTCGATCATTCCCCATGCCCACTAAATTTATTGCGTGGTGTATACTTGAGCCTTCCTTTCCACAGACCCAGCAGAGCCTGTTCATGGTATATGCATATAAAACTCTGTTCACATCCGCTGTTAAGTAAAATTGTTGCTTCCTGAATGGTATTCCGTTGCGTATGCAGTATTCGATAACAAATGTGATTAACTCCGTGGCCGTTGTCCGTTTCATGGCGCTATCTGCAACACTCGGGAACTCATCGAGTAAATAGTGACTCATAAACTCAAACTTTAAATGGCTGTCAATTGAATCTTCAGGAATACCTGTATGCGCATGTATATCTCCTACTAAAGCGAAATAGTGTTTTCTTTGTTCTACTGAAATCATGTTTTTGTCATAAAAGTTCATCGTAGTTAAATACCGTCCGTTTTCAGCTAGTTTTCTAGCTTTTTCGATATCAACCTCATCATGTAACTTGAGCGTTATCGTGTCACCATCAAATGCAATTACTTCACTTCGTATATCTCGTATCTTCTTCATGTCATCACTTCTTTAAAAAATTAAGTATTCCGTTTTCTAATTGGATCTCATATGCTTCTAAATCTTTTTGATTTACTGATTTCTTACGGACAGTCTCTTTAAGATTTTTCCAATCTTTCCAATCAATCAAATAGAAATGTTTGAAACTAAAACTTACTATTACATAACATTCAGCACCTAGTCGATTATGCCTCTCTAATTCATGAGTTTGCGCACGAGTGATGCGTTCAAACGGTAGGTTAGTAGTATCAGTATGCTTTGCTTCAAAAATGATACTCTGCCCATTTTCAAGCGTTCCTTGAAAGTCTGGTTGTGCCTGTTTCTCATAAAAGCCGTATACGTGCTTTCCTCGTTTTCCTAAGAAACGAAACGGTTCAGGTGTTTTCTGGATATGTGCAATCCCTTTGTTCCTGTAGTAATTACATGAACGTTCGATTAAATGCTCAAACATATCACCCAACTTCTTCGCTCGTCTTCCACCTAATCTGTTCGATACCTTTTTACTCATACAATCTCTCAATTTCTCCGTTTGCTAAGACCGCAATTGCTTCTGCATCTTTCTCTTTCAGTCGCAAACCTTGATCCTTTACAGCCGTGGTAGTCACTGCCATTTTTCGATAATGTGAATAAATCTCGATTGATTTTATATACTCATTATTTTTCGTAACGACAAAACTAAGTTCTTCTAACATATTTTTACCTCTTTCTTAATAAATGCTGGTGTCGTTCATAGATTCTTTTCAAGTGTTCATTAAATCCTGGCTCCCATTTACCTGCTATTTCTGCATAATCCAATGCATCCAGCATATGCCCAATTCTTGCACTGTTACATCGCTCAATCTGTGTCTCAAATTTAGGTTCTAGTTCTTCCCATTCCTGCAAATATTGTTCTTTTGCCAATTCCCTAGCGTCTAGCCAATACTTAAGTTTAATCGCATATGCTTTTGCCACTTCAATTGACGTTTGGGAAAGCACGTTATCTGGATCCAATCCATTTTCCAAACACTGTTCACGATACCAGTTGTTATTAAAGTCAATTTTCATGTCCTATCACATCAGTTTCTACGAATGCTTGCGTCGGTTTGTCAAACATATAGTTAATTATTCCGATTGCACCATTCCTGTTTTTAGCTATATTTGCATCAATAATAACTCTATCTTTATTGTCTGTTTCTTCTTCTTGATTTTCAGAAAGTAAGATAGCCACATTCGCATCCTGTTCGAGATCTCCTGACTCTCGCAAGTCTGATAAAACAGGCTTTTTGTCTTGTCTATTTTCAACTTCTCGATTTAACTGGCTTATTAATAAAACTGGAATATCTAATTCGTTCGTTAATCTTTTTAAAGTTTGCGTAACTTTCCCAACTTCTAAATATCTTTGGTCGCGTCCTGCTTCTCCGTCAACTAATCCAACATAATCAACTATCGCAAGGTATTTTCCGTCTTTATTTTCATATTTTCTTTGTCTGATCATGCGCTCAATCTCTGAAATCTTAAATTTGCTATCGTGTATTCTCAGACCGGTTTTATTTATCCAATCCGCCGAGTTAATTACTTGTAGTTTCTGTTCATCATTCAATGAGAGTTTTGCATTTTTGAATTTATAGCTATTAATCCGAGTTAACCGACTAACAAACTTCTTTAACATTTCAACTTTATTCATTTCAAGAGAGAAAAAGTCAATTTGTGCATCCGGTTGTTTTTGTAAGGCTTCAATAGCGATGTTCATTGCATATGTAGTTTTTCCTGTTCCTGGTCTACCGGCAATAACCGTTAGCATTCCACCTTCTAAACCCGCACCGAGTAGCATGTCGAGGTTCCTGTAAGAAAATAAGCCTTGTTCTGTTTCATGGTCTAACTCATACAGCAATTGATCAGTTGGGTGTCTTAACTCACCCTCGTCTTCTTCTATACCCAGCTCACTCATTGCACGTAAACTATCTTCTAACTTCTCGAGATTCCTATTGCTAGGATATTCAACATATTGCATGCTTGCTTCATGAGCTTTATTTTTCACGTGTTCTTCTTCTAACGCTTTAGTGCTCGCTTTGAAGTCTGTAACGTACATATGTTCAAACTTCAAAGCTTGCAGCCATTCTTCTGTGACTGCTGACTTCGGATAAAAATCTTTAACATTTAATTCAATTTCTGATAAGTCTGCAAACTCTTTTTCTGTGTTGAACAAGGTATAAGCGAGTTGCCTATGTGTTTCGTCTTTAAACCAGTTTGCTTTAAGTTCCACTTGATTAATTGATTCAAAATCATTTAGTAATCTTCCAAGTACTTTTTGCTCTAGCATATAGTTCAATTTTCATACCTACTCCCCATAAATTTCTTCTTGAATTTCTTTCCAGTTATCGCCGTAAACTAACTTTGCTTGTTCCTCCCAATCGACAATTTCATCTTGGGCACGTTTATATATAATTGGTTTAATATCAGATATTTTTGGCTCATAAGGCGAATGATCTATATGGTTATTCAAATTTTTAAGTGTTTCTCTGTAGTCCCATATTTTCAATCGCTCATTCCACAACTTCATCCGCGCTTTAGGATCATCAAGCTCATTGCGTTTTTCAAAGAAGCGCGGGTAAGCACCCGCTATCAAGCTAATAATTTCTTTTCTTTGTTCAATGTCCATGATTAGCCTCCATTCACTTCTTCAAACATAGATTCCAAATTGTTGTCAGTATCTTTTACAACTTCATCAGTCTTATAATCATCATGCCAACGCTCTTGATTGAACCAAGTACTTCCGTGCGCTGGCTTCAACCATTCATTTTGATCCAAGTGTTCTTTGTATCTATTAATTCCTTCTTGTATTTCTTTATTTGTTACACCATTTTTAATAGCTCTTTTATAACTACTTAAAGCTTTCTTCTTCCCTTTTTTGTTAGGATACAATTTCCAAAGTTTTTCAAAATTATTCGTCAGCTCTGCTGATGGATGCTCTTTATTACTGTTATTATTAATACTGTTATTAATAGAACTGTTATTATTAGTGACCTTGTTTCGTGTATCCGTG
Organism: uncultured Atopostipes sp.; assembly: GCA_910588235.1. Classification (GTDB taxonomy): domain Bacteria; phylum Bacillota; class Bacilli; order Lactobacillales; family Carnobacteriaceae_A; genus Atopostipes. Next base: position 94,558 of record CAJUOQ010000001.1, read on the forward strand.
TTTTGCGTGTCCTTATTTCGCGTGTCCTTGTTTTGGGGACACGGTATACTTACCACGGTATAGATGTTGTTTGTCCAACCTTCATCATTTTGATGCTGGGATACTCTGATATAATCCTTTTCAATTAGTTTCTTTCGGTGTCTATAAAACCTATCCTTACTAATTCCTAAGTCGCTGCACATTAAACTAACTGAGGGGTATGCTGTTTCACCTGCTCCTGTGTAGCTTGATAGGTAGGCATAAATTGCTTTAGATTCAATCGTTAGGTCCTTGTCTTTCATAATTAACTTTGGTATCAAGCCGTAACCTTTGGCCATAACACCTTCTAATTTTCCTGCATTCTTTTCTTTATTGGTCATTTAATCACCCCACTTAAAATGGCAGATCATCATCTGATACGTTCGTTACATCCTCGTTACTAGCGAATGGATCTTCAAAATCTGCATCCGAAAACGGATTCTGTTGTTTATTATTATTCTGTTGCTGATTATTATTTTGATTATTGTTTTTATTTTGAATAGGAAAACTGAATTGATCTGCTACTATTTCCGTTACGTAAACACGCTGTCCTTGGTTATTTTCGTAATTTCTTGTTTGTATCCGTCCAAGGATGCTAATTCCGTCGCCTTTATTAAAGAAATTAACAATGTTCTCAGCCGTTCCTCGAAAAGCAACGACATTGATAAAGTCTGTATCACGTTCACCATTTTTGTTTTTAAATGGACGGTCTACTGCGATATTAAAGTTCAATACCGCAATTCCCGAACCAGTGAATTTCAATTCTAAATCTCGTGTTATTCTTCCTTCTAAAACTGTGTTATTAATCATTATCATTTTCCTTTCTTAAAACGGAAGGTCATCCCATGTCTCTTCAAAGTCAAATTCATCTATAATCGGCGCTACTTTAATGCCATTTGCCACCATAAAATCGTTTAATTTGTTTAACTGTTCTTGTGTACCAGTTACCTCAATGCGCTCAGTAATTTCATCATCAAATGTTTCTTTAAACACATCTTCAATTATTTCTTCGGTTCTATCGTCAAATTCTCCATTAGACTTGTCATACTTTAATTCTTGTTCAGTACGTTCATCTACTTCGCGTTCTGCTTGTGCGATCCGCTCTTTCTCGGCTTCCTCTTTCTTGCGCTTTTCTTCTGCTTTTTGGATACTATCCATGATTTCAGTCGCTTCTCGATACTCAAGCTGGTCAATCCAACCTTCTATTTCCATTCCTTTACTCTCAAGGAATTTCTCTAACACCTCACGCTGAGCAATTTTATTCTTGTGATACTCTTCGATTACTTCAATGTGATGTTTAATTTCATCCGTTAGTTTTTTACGGGGGTTAAGTTTTTCTGTCCAATTTCCTTTATTTGTCCAGCTATCACGTATTTCTAAATCTTCCATGCGTACGTTACTATCTTTTAATTGACGCTCTACATAGTCAATTAGAGCCTCATAGCGTACTTCTTTCTGCGCCTCTAGTATCTCGTCACGCCCAGCTTTAATATCGTTTAATGGTTCATCAATTAACGATACAAGCTCATTTACCTCTGCTTCAAAAGTTTCGTACGGCTCCATAATGGTTTTCTTAACGTTTTTCCGTCCATCTTCCAAGCCAGTCCTTAAACTATTTAGCATTTTATGATCCTCTTTTAGTGTTTCTAAATCATCGTCTTGATAAACTCTATTTTTATATTGTTCAGTAACACTTGTTATGGTCTTTTTTATCTCATCATAATTATTAATCGTTAGTTCCGCAGGTTTAAAATCATACGAAAAAGTTCCTTCTTCTATGGTTATTAATTCATTGTTCTTAGTCACATTTATTGCCCCCAAGCCACTTTAGACGTTGTAGCGTTACCTTCCATCAGTGAAGTTTGATCAGTTTGTTTACTTTGTTCTGTTTGTTGTTTCTTGAAATTAGCTTCCGCTAATCTTAATTGCTTGTTATATTCGATTACGTTATCTTTTGTTATTTTTTTATCTTTATTTCCTGTTTCTGCATTTGTACGCTGCAACATCACTTGCCGTATTTCTTTCTTATCTTGACCTGACGCTTCAGATAACTTTTCGATTCTATCTGTTATATTATTTACCTTGCTCGTAAAGTCATCTTGGGGCGGTCTTTTTTGTTTATTTTGTGGTGTATTTTGTTGGTTATTCTTATACTGATTGTTATAGCTTTGATTATTATAATTTTGATTGTTAGTAGGTTGCACTCCATCATCGTCTTCGTTTGTACTAAGTCCCAAAATACTCGTTAGAGCGTATCTTCTTGCATATGTGATAATAGAACCAACAGATTGCGTTAAGTTCATTCGCCCACCCTTTTCAAACTCGTAAAGCACTGCAGGATAACTGATATACTCTCCATCCTTGTGCCAAAACACGGTTTCAACACCAATTCTTTGACTACTTTCTGTGCTCTCTTCTACTGGTATTTGAGTTAAGAAAATGCCATTTTTATTTAATAGCGGGTTTAACTTTCCTAAAATATTATCAAGCGTTACATATTTACTTTTAGCATGTGGATTATTTGCATCTTTTGAGAGTTGTGGCATTTCACTTTGTACTTTAATTAATGCTGGTAATATGCTTTTTACACTTTCTGAATGTTTAAAATTCATTTAAAAAACTCCTTTAGTAGATTTAATTTGCCATTCTTCGATATATTGTTCCTGCTCTTTTAACTGTTCTTTTAATTGTTCAATTTCTATATTCTTTTCTTCTAATTGGTCATATAGTTCTAGTGGCCAACTATAATGCTCCACTAACTCTGGCTGATCATGGACTTCATAAAATTCTTTCATTGATTCGTATAAATCAATCATTTTAATATCGCGCGTTAATTGTTCATTCATATTTATTTTTCCTCTCATTTCTGGTATGATTAAACTGTGAATATTTCTCTGCGCCGTATTCCTGTACGGTGCTTTTTTTATGTCAAAAATCGGTTTTCTTCCTCAAACGAGTGTCTATGTGCAGTGGCTTCTGTTAAAAGATTGGGAGTATCATCTTCTGTCGTTTTATTTTTTAATACTTCGCCATGTCCTAAACAAAAACTATATTCAACTTCATCCATAAAACAACCATATTTATCTTCGCTAATTAAATCGTGTGTTCCTTTCCCTTTACAACGCGAGCAACCCATTACTTTAGTAACTACGTTCATTTTGACCCTCCTTCTCTTTTTGCCATTCATCATTTACCCATGATCCATAAATTGTTCCGACGCCCAATCCAACAATTAAACATATAAGTTGTGGTAACCAGCCTAGACCCATTTTATTCACTCCTTCCAAATATCAATTCTTGATTTTCTTCTAGCCATTGACTCATCTTCAAAGCTCCAAACTTCCAAGCTTGTCCTTGTCTTTGTGGAAATGATACAAACTCACTTAATTCATCTCTAAAATCTGGTACTTCTAAGATGTTTTTTCTGAGCCACTGTCCTGAACGATTGGTATGTTCTTCTAACTGCTTCATATTCCAAGAGCGTCCAATTAGTTGTTGTTCTAAAAAATGTTGATAATTTTCTTTAGTAATTAATACGTGATCATCTGGAATTTTTATTTGAATATCTAATGTTTGATTCATTTTTTATTTTCCTTCCTTGTATTTATTTGAATACATATTGCTTAAAAAAATATCTCCGAACAATTCATCTGTTGTTGTTCCTAAAGCTTGAGATAGCCTAAAAGCTATGGAATAGCTAGGGACTTGTTTTGCATTTTCTAAGTTTGATATATAGGTTCTTGATACGTTAGAAGCTTTACTTAGGTCTTCTTGAGATAACCCTTTTTCAATTCTTTTTACTTTCAGTTGACTAGATGTCATGAAGTTCCCTCCTTTATGTATTTATTTGATTACATATACATTGTATACAAAAGAATACTACTTGTCAACAATTAAATACGAGTTTACAGTTTATTTTTGTAAATAATTGTTTACAATGTATATAGGAGGTTATTCAATGGATAACAATAAATTAGGTAGGTTCCTTCGAGAGTTACGCGGAGATGAATCTTTAAGAAGTGTCGCAGATCGTTCGAATGGCACCCTTAGTCATGGATATATTTCAACGGCAGAAAAAGGTGTCGGAACAAATAAAGCACCATACGTCCCTTCTCCTGAGAAGCTACGGGCGTTTTCAAAAGTATACAACGTATCTTATGATAAGTTGATGAAATTAGCAGGATATAGTGAAGTTACTCCCGATTGGGCAGATGATGGGGATATTGTTGATTTAGAAAAAATGCTAGAAAGCAATATACAGATGACTTATGGCGGGGAGGAATTGACAAATAGCGAAAAACAAAGGGTGCGTGATGTCTTAACTGCTATATTCTGGGAAAAAACTCACAAAGAACGTGATGGCAATGCAAAATAAGTTTCATTATCTAGTTTCGAAATTACGAAAAAAATATGGAACCTTAGACCCTTTTTATTTAGTCAATAAATTAAATATTGAGGTTCGTTATGTACAGTTCGGGAATAATCCTAAAGGTATGTATACAAAAATTAAAGGTGATCCATTCATATTTTTAAATAAAAATATTCAGCATCTCCCCGAGAGTAAGTTTGTCTTGGCCCATGAGCTATATCACTTTTTAGAACACGAGGAAAACGCTGGATATTACATTCAGAATGATAAAGCGCGCAGCAGATTAGAAACTGAAGCTAATAAGTTTGCGATTGCTTTATTAACCGATTTATATATAGAAGAAAACAAAGAATTACCAAATACAGTTGAAGACGTATCCTATGAATATGGTATTTCATTTAAAGAAAATATTGAAAAGTTATTTTAAGGAGGAAAACAAACATAATGAAAAAAATATTATTAATAATGGGTGTTTTTTTGCTGACAGCTTGCTCAAATAACGATGTTGAAGCAGTGGAATCTCCTTCAAAACCGGAATCTAAAATTAACACTAACGATAGTCTGATTGAATCATTTGAGGATCATTTAAAAGAAGAGCAAACGCTTCTGAATAACGCTGAAGGAGTTATGAGTAAGAACATACATAAGGAAAACATCGAACATTGGGAACGCGAAATAAGACAACTAGAAGAAGAAAAAAAGTTATTAGAAAAAACGTTAATTTATAACGATGACTTTAAAGTTGTGCAAGAAACAGGCGTTTATATACAAAAGCATGATGGTATCTTTACTGAGGATACATTTGTTTCTGGGTTTAATAGAGACATGCTAACAGAATTGGAACGGTATAAGGACGAAATTTCAGATGGTGCTATATTAATTGCTGCAGCCCCTTTTAAATCAGAAGGTGACAAATTTCCTGTTATTTCTGTTTATTACTCTCAAAAATCTTTAGACCGCATTGATTTTGATAAGGCTTTAGATGACGATAGTTATTTATATAATAATGCTGATTATCTCAATGTGCATAATACGCTATCAAGTAGCTTATCAAGCAAAGGTAACTTTGATGTTGTTCCAGATCTATTCATTCACTATAACGGAATAACCTATTAATAAAAATTAGCCTTTTGATTAAGGCTTTTTCTTCACAATAAAAAAGAACATACATTCGGAAAGGAAGTTTAATATGGTCACATTATGTATAGACATCGACAACACAGACAAAGATCACCTATTTATATCACCAATCGCAACAACCCCAGACAATCCACATTTTAAAACCGATGATAAAGCGATTTTAAAATGCACGACCGACTGGAGCGACATTCAAGATGGGGATTTTATTGCAATTGAAAACGAAAAAGGGGTGATGGAAAAATTTGATAATAGTATTTTCAAAGTGGCTTTTAACAAGAAAACTATAACATTGATGCCACTATCATCGTTCGTCCCATATAAAGAAAGAGAGGTGGCTTTTGATGAGTTAGAAACAGTTAAATTGAATGGAAAAATATTGGGTATTGTTAGAAGTTTTTCAGATGAATTTAAAGACAAAAGTATGAAAATGTTTTAAAAAAGAATACAAAGGTGGTATTTATGGCAAGTTATAAGAAGTTAAAATCAGGGTGGCAATACCGAGTAAGTTATAAAGACGAGAACGGAAGATATAAAACTAAAAGTAAAAACGGATTTAGGACCAAAGGCGAAGCACAAGCAGAAGCTGAAAGTATAGAAAAACTATTACGAGATGGTTATGTTATCGATGGAGACGAAACATATGCTGATTATATGCAAAATTGGTATGAAACCTTTAAAAAAGACGTACATAGTATAAATAATAATGCGGATATAGAATTATCCATTAAATGGGTTAAAACGTATTTTAAAAATGCTTTATTGAAGGATATAACAAGAGAAAAATATCAAAACTTCGTAAATTGGTATGGAAAAAACCGCTCTACTGCATCTGTTCGCAAAATACATGTTTATGCGAGTGGATGTTTAGAAGATGCATTTAACCAAGGACACATTCCTCGAAACCCAGTATGGAAAATATCAGTTAAAGGTACAGTACCTGCTAAACAAGATAATGAAAAATTTTTAAACTATGGAGATTCTCAAAAACTTATCAAAGAAGTTAAAAGAGGTTTGAAAACAGAATGGCATTCTCGATATATGATATTGATTGCTCTAGCAACTGGGATGCGTTTTTCTGAAATATTAGCGTTAAATTGGGATGATATTAATTTAGAAGATGGTACAATAAATGTAGATAAATCATTCGACTATCGTAAAAAACATGAGTTTTCTACAACTAAAACAGTGTCCTCTGTTCGAATGATACCAATTGATCGCGAAACAATTAAATTATTGAAAAACTTTAAAGAATATAATAATAAAAAATATCAGAATAATTTATTTGTTGAAGAGACCGAACGTGGTTATAGGCACGTTTCGAATTCAGCTGTGAATAAAGCATTGCATAACGCCTGTGAACGAGTTAATATTAAGAAGATAAATTTTCATTCATTGAGACATACACATTGTTCTTTACTAATATATTCAAATATTAACATAAAATATATTTCTCAACGTTTAGGGCACAGTTCTACTGATATTACATATAGAATATATGGACATATCATTGAAGAAATGGAACAAAAAGAAACTGATAAGGTACGAGTATTTTTAGAAGAATTATCAAATGCAAAATGAATGCAAAACAATTTATTGCACTCTAGTTTTCTATATTGATTTATAAATCCATAGATTTACAGAAAAGGTTGTTATGAACCTTAAGTGACCTAGTTAGTATTTTTTAATAATTGCCCTGTTTTTAACTCAAACGGACTCATTCTCCGTTAAAATAATAAATTATTTATCTCCATAACGTTCCCAACCCTTCGTTATGGAGTTTTTTTATGCCTTATTTTATTGTTCTGTCAAAGAAACGAAGAATGTTAAATGATTGTGTAAAACATCTAATTCAATAGGAAATGTAGGCCCTTTTTCACCGTCGATTGCTAAATTCAGCGTTTTAGAGGAGCGGATCGATGCTTTTTTAAAAGAAGTGGTGTAAGACAATTCATCATCATCGGTTTTATTCTCATATTTATTGGGGAAAATATGATGGGCAAGAGATGCCGCTTCACTAAGAAGATTGGATGTTTTTAAAGCATATAATTGTAATTGGCCATCATCTACGTCTCCTTCTTCGAAAAACGTTGGAATACCAAATACACTATTTGTTAAGCCGATGACAACTAAAGTAATTTCCTCTAATTTGATATCTTCCGTTTCCGTTTGAATATGAAGATCAAATTCCTCCTCTTCATTAATCGAAGTGATCCCTTCTAAAATATAACCAAAAGGTCCAAAAACTTCTTTTAACTCATCATCCGTTTGCCAAGCAATTTCCGGTAAAGAACCAGCAGATAATGTACTAATAAAATAACCTTCATTTATTTTTCCAACATCTGTCTGTCTTTCTACCATTTCGCCCTTTTCAATTTTAGCTAATAAATCATCCAAATCTAATTCTGCTTGCAGAGCGCGCGCGAAATTATTGGTCGTTCCGAGAGGAAGTAAGAGGATATTTGGACGATATGGTAAGTCAGAGACCTGAGTGACAAATTCTGAAACTGTTCCATCTCCCCCTAGCAAAGCGACTGTATCCACACCATCTTCTAGAGCATCATAAGTAAGCTTTTGAAAATTATCTTCTCCTTCTGTCTCATATAATGTGGTTTCTATATCCTTTTGTTTGAATATATCCACTAATTTTTTACTGATTTCCGTTGCTTCTTTTTCACCAGAAGACGGATTTGCGATAATTAATATTTTTTCCATTCCACTACCTCTTTTACGCTCCATTTAAATTATTCATTGCTCATCACTTTTTCTTGACAATCTTCACAAATACCCATCACTTTAAACTCATGAGCATCTACTTTAAAGTTTGTTAACTCTTCAATATCGTTTTCTACAGTTTCTAATTTAGGATAATTAAAATCAATCACTTTTCCACAATATTTACAAATCGCATGATAATGCTGAGTTTCAGTCAAATCAAAACGACTTGAATCTTCTCCAAAAGATAACTCATTAACGATACCAGCGTCTTTAAAAAAGTTTAAATTGTTATAGACGGTCGCTACACTCATATTGGGAAAATCATCTTTTAAATACTCATATACTTCGTTAGCCGTCGGGTGATTACCGTCCACTGCCAGGTATTCTAAAATGGCATATCTTTGCGAAGTCATTCGAATAGCCTTTTGCTTCAGTTTTTTCACATATTTTTCTACATCTTTTGCCATTTATTCACCCTCCTTTATTGTTCGATTTATTTGAACCGATTCTTTAATCGATCGGTAAAATTCTCAAAAGTTCTTTTAATCACTGCGAATTTAGCGAGAGGTCCTTCTTTTTGAGTCTCTAATTCTGAAGAACCTTTTTCTAATTCATTCTTATTTTCTTTAATATATTTTTTAAATTGTTTCTGCATTAAGTCGACTAATTTATCTGTGGTAGTTGACTTTCCTCCAAGTTCATTCGTCGCCATGACTTTTAAAACTTGAATATAACTATCTGCTAAAGCTCTCGTTACAACAGAAGCCGTTGTCCCACTAATGATACCACCTACTACCGACCCTACGCCAGGAATAAATTTAAAAGCATTCGAAACGACAGATCGACCAATCACTGTCGCTGATCCAGTGCCACCAACAGCGGCTACAATACTTAAAATGGTTGCCCGATCAATTGGCACACCAAAAATGACAGTAATATGAGCAAGTAATGCTACTTGCATCGGAACTAATAGCGAAGCATCTGAAAAAGGAATAGGAATAAAACCTACCCCGAAAGTTGTTAAAATATATCTTCTAGCCCAGGTTTTCGCACTATTTACCTTTCTTTCGATGTCTACTTGCTGGGCGTTCGTAAAAGATTTTCGGACACTTTCAGGGATTAAATTAAACGTTCTTTCGATCAATTCTTTTAATCCAAAAGCCTCTACCGTATAATCATCAGATATTACATACGGTTGTGCCAAAACACTATGGACAGCGACTACGGGTAAGTTCATTTCCTCAAGAACATGATGAAATTCCGCCGCTTGTTCACCAATCGCTTGTGTAAGGACTAAAACAACCGGAATTTTTTCGGAAATGGCTTGAATCATTTTGATTTCAGAATCTTCTATTCGAGAAGAGGTTGCTTGGATACAATAGTAAGCCACATGTACAGCATCCTCTGTCCCCTTATTTTCCTCAATAACTGAATAGATCTCATCCTGAACTTGTTTTTGTACTTCTGGGCTTAACTCTAGCCCACGGGTATCGTAGAGTGTAATCGGAACATCCGCTCGCGAAATTTTTTGTAGGTGTTTCGTCACGGGCTGCCCCGTTCCAGTATCTGCAATTCTTTCACGAAAGACACTATTAATTAAGGTACTCTTTCCTACCCCACTTTTCCCAACAATCAAAATATTGACTGGTGCTAGATTTTTTAGCTCTTTTTCAGTCATATCTAGTATTTCTTGGGCGACGTCAAAATGTCGATTCATATTTTTCATGCCTACAACTCCTTACTTTTCATCGTTCAATATGGAGCAGCTGTATTCCTCAATGTTAATCTAAGCGTTCGTAACTCGTTACGTGCCAGCTTCCATTTCCATATTGTAGGTATACTTCATAATTTTCTGACTGATCACGGCTAGATACAGTAGCGACTACTCGACCAGGTCCATCATTTCCGACCCAATGTTCAATTAAATCATCACTTAAACCTGTTACATCCATGACACGTTCTTTGATTTCAACACGATCGGCTGATCCATTACTATAATCTGTTGCATGGTCTGTATCAAGAGGAGCGTCTTCTGTTACAGTCGTTGACTCATCTTCTGCAGCTGCAGCGTCATCTTCCGTGTCCTCTTCAGAATTTGTTTCCTCATCACTTTCATTTTCCTGATTCTCTTCGTTGTCTTGATTCTCTTGATCCTCTTGCGAATCTGTCTGCTCATTTTCGGTTGGTGCTTCCGATTCTTCAGCATTCTCATCTTCCGCATCTTGAACAAGTGCCGTCTGATCTTCCTCTTCGCCTAAATCTAGATCATCACCACTTCGACTAAAGATAAAAACAATTAAAAGAATTAGAACTAAGAATAAAGCCCCAATAATCCAATAGTAAACTTTGCTGATTCCGCCACTATTTGATTTAGACGAAACCTGTTCTTCTTGATTTTTACGTTCTCTTCGTGATTCATTTTTACTCATAATAAACACCTCTTGTATTTTTAAATTATTATTTACTGTTCAGCGGAAAGTGCCGTAGATAAACTATAGTTGGCTCTACCAATTAACACTGAAAACATTTGTTTTTCTTCCTCAGACCAACCCCGCAGAGCATCGTCCATATATTCTACAAAATCCGCTTGATATTGTCTATAAATAACCTTAGCGTCTTCTGTTAATTCGAAAAATGAAAATCGTTTATCTTCGCCCACTTCTCGTTGAACTAACCCATCCTCGACTAAAAGACTGATTTGTCTCGAAATCGTCGATTTGTCCAATTCACTAATTTCAGTAATTTGTTTTAGAGTCATTGTCTCATTGCCAATGATCGAGATTAAATTGACAGTCGAAGCATTTAGACTTTTACTATTTAAAATATCTTTTTTTATTTTCAAAAACTGATGATTGAACTCCACTAACTTAATAAGCATATCATCAATGTTTACCATCCGAGCCATTCTCGTTCCTCCTAATTAGTTTGTGTATAAAACTAAGTATTTGTATAATTCAACAATAGCATATTTCTTTTTTCAAGTAAATTAAAAATCCCATACGTAATTATTTTTAATCATTTTGTCACAAACAAGAAGGCTTAGGAGAATAAAGGATATGGGCTGATTCTAAGCCTTATAAATGTTATAATAGGAAAGACCACTCTTAAGAAGGTGATATTATGTCATATGATGGATTATTTACTCATGCAGTAGTCCATGAATTAAAGGAAAATATATTAGGCGGTCGTATTACAAAAATTCATCAACCTTTTCCAAATGAATTAGTGATGCGTATCCGCTCTAATCGAAAAAATTATCAATTATTTCTCTCCGCTCATCCACAATATGCGCGCGTTCAATTAACCAATTTAAAATTCGAAAATCCCCAACAACCTCCTCAATATTGTATGGTGTTGCGTAAATACATTGAAAACTCTGCCCTTGTTGATATTCAACAGGTCGACAATGACCGGATTATTGAATTTACTTTTACAGGCCGTGATGAGCTGGGAGACGAACAACATTATCATTTAATTGCAGAAATTATGGGAAGACATAGTAATATTCTTCTCGTGAATAAAGACGAGCAGAAATTATATGAAGCGATTCGTCACGTTCCGCCAAGTATGAATAGTTATCGTACGCTCTTACCAGGCGCTGAATACAAACCCGCTCCTGCTCAAGATAATATCAATCCCTTTGAATATCAGGGAGCTGTAGAAATTGAAGGAGACACTCAGAAAGAACAAATTCGTTCACTCCAAAGTCAATTCCAAGGATTTGGGCGCGATTCTGCAAAAGAGCTACTCTATCAAATCAATAAACATAGCGATGAAAGCCCGACTCAAGTCTTTCAAAACTTTTTAAATGCTTATCGTGAAGATCAATTAGAACCAACTCTTACTGAAGATGGTAATCGCCAATCGTTTACCGCTTTACCCTATCCTTCTATTGAAGGTGAAAAAGAGTCTTTTTCAACCTTTACGGCTTTGCTCGATGAGTATTTTGAGAATAAAGCTGAAAGAGATCGCGTTCACCAGCAAACTAATGATTTATCACAGGTGCTTAAAAATGAGCGCAAGAAAAATGTCAATAAACTTAAAAAGCTTGAGCGCGAATATAAAGAAACCAATCGTGCTGAAGATTACCGCATAAAAGGGGAAGTTTTGACAGCCTTTATGCATACAGTGGAGCAAGGTATGGAAGAAATTGAATTGGAAAATTTCTATGATGAATATAAACCCATTCGTATAGAACTAGACCCTCAAAAAACGCCTGCTGAAAATGCGCAATGGTACTTTAACCGCTATCAAAAAATGAAGAGCCGTAAGAAACATCTAGCTAGTCAAATTCCTTTAACAAAACAAGAAATTGACTATATTGATTCTGTTTTAGCCCAGTTAGACATTGCTTCAAGTGCTGATATTGAAGAAATTCGTGAGGAATTAAGAAACGAAGGTTACTTGAAGAAACAGCGTAATAATAAGAAGAAGAAAAAGAAAAAATCTGGTCCTGAGAAGTATCATGCTTCTGATGGAACCCTTATTTATGTAGGCAAAAACAATGCACAAAATGATCAATTAACCATGCGTACTGCGAATAAAACAGACTGGTGGCTCCATACGAAAGATATTCCAGGTTCACATGTTTTGATCCGTAGTGACGAACCTAGTCAACAAACCTTGGAAGAAGCAGCGATTCTAGCCGCTTATAATAGTAAATACCGAATGTCTTCCTCGGTCCCAGTTGATTACACACAAATAAAACATGTTCGCAAACCGAATGGCGCCAAACCGGGTTATGTCATCTATGACAACCAGCAAACGCTGTTTGTGACCCCCGAAAGAAAAATCGTTCGTCAATTAAAACAAAACGAACCAAATAATTAAATCATTTTTAAAGGTGTAAGAGACCGACTAAAAACGTCGTATCCTTACACCTTTTTAATTATTGAACAAGAAATTCTAGCCATAAAAATTCTGGCACAGTACCATAAAACAAATAAATAAAGGTATAAAACCCTAGGACAAACAGTACCATTAATAAAAGAGTGATGACAGTAAAGGTCCACACGACGGCTAAAAAGTAAGTTAAACCTTTGGAATCCCATTCATAAGATAGCAGCCTTTTCACCATAAAAGAACCTATCGAAATAAAAAAAGGAATAAATATAAATAGATAAAAAAGGATAAATACCGAAAGAAATTCATGCAACTTAAAGTGATTTATAAATGTTGAGAACACTGTGATAACAATCAGAAATAGAATATATAAAAGATTAATCATCTTCATATATTTAAATAACCAATGCTTTGACCCATAAATTTTGTAAAGAATAAAACTTGTTATAAATGTTTGAATACCTGCTATGAATATACTTTGTAGAAAGCTCAATTCAAAAGTCCTCTCTCTATGTTTGTATATCTCCTTCGGATCATTCATACTTCTTATTTTTGTGATGATGATGGAGAGTGTGATACTTACTCGATCTCTTGCATTATTTTTAGTCTTTCAAAGATCTCAGTATCCTTTACCCTCTATTTTTTCATCCATTTATTGATTGTGTTCCTTAAGTATTTCCTCATATAATCAGTATATCAAATAATACAAACGAAAACGATAACAAGGACGGAACAAGAGTATTTTGAAAACATATTCGCGTAAAATCGAGTAGGAGACTAGCCATTAATTGACTAGTCGACCTCTCACACCACCG
>CAJUOQ010000002.1 GCA_910588235.1 uncultured Atopostipes sp.
CAACGTTTGTATAAGGTAAATGTTAGAAATATAAAGAAAATTTTGGAAGTACTAAAAATCTCATAGGAGGAGAAAAATGCAAAGGCTTATATTAAGTAAGAAAAATCAAATCACATTTATCAGTGGTCTTTTAATTGTACTCGCATTTATAGCTCGATTAGGCTTTGAAAATATGGAAGTCTTCAACGTGACACTAATTATCGCATCGCTTTTAGGGGTTGCGCCTATTGCCATTCAAGCTTATGGCGCTTTAAGAGTGAAAGTAGTCAGTATTGATGTCCTGGTGACCATTGCTGTGGGCGGTGCTTTCTTGATTCAAAATTATGAGGAATCCGCGATTGTAACCTTTCTATTCTTATTCGGTGCGTGGTTAGAAGCTCGTACATTAAACTCCACCCGGACCGCTATTCGAGAATTAACAGAAATGGCGCCAGAAGTTGCCTTTAAACAAATGGAAAATGGTGAGTTTGAAGAAGTCGATATTTGGGATGTGGATGAAGGTGATATTTTACAAGTCCGAACGGGCGCAAAGGTGCCGGTGGATGGAACGGTAGTAATGGGTGAAGGGCACATTAACGAAGCTAGTATCACCGGTGAAGCCGATCCTGTAAGGAAAAGTGAAAAATCTGGCGTTTTTGCAGGGACTATTTTAGAAAATGGAACGATCCAAATTGTCGCTGATCGTGTAGGTGAAGAGACAACTTTTGGGAAAATTATTGAATTAGTCGAAGAAGCGCAAGACTCGAAATCAGAAGCGGAACGCTTTATTGATCGTTTTTCGCAATGGTATACACCATCTGTATTGGTCTTAGCTTTTGTCGTATGGCTATTTTCTCAAAATATTGAATTAGCGATCACTATTCTTGTACTGGGTTGTCCCGGCGCGCTCGTCATTGGAGTCCCTGTATCCAACGTTGCGGGCATTGGGAATGGGGCTCGTCATGGAGTTTTATTAAAAGGTTCAGAAGTGATTGGTGATTTTAGTAAAGTCGATTCGATTTTATTTGATAAAACAGGAACATTAACGGTTGGAAATCCTGAAGTCGCGGAAACAAAAACATACGGCGATGAAGCTGAAACAATGAAATATCTAGCCAGTGTGGAAGCCGAATCTGACCATCCACTCGCCAAAGCTATTTTGAAAAAGATCGGAGAAATAGAATTGTTCAATGTAGATGAAACAGACGTTGTAAAAGGTGGCGGAATCGTTGCGGAGGTCAATGGAAAACGAGTAGCAGTCGGTAACGTTGCTTTAATGGAGAAAGAAAGCGTTGAATTGAATACACAAGCTCATCAAGATATTGCAGAATTTGAGCAGAGAGGAAATTCTTTAGTACTCACAGCCATAGATGGAGAATTAAAGTCATTGCTGGGTATTCGAGATCAAATCCGTCCAGGGGTCAAAGAAGATTTACAAGCTTTAAAAGATTTAGGTGTGCAGAACTTAATTGTGCTTTCAGGTGATAACCAAGGAACCGTTGACTTAGTCGCAAAAGAATTAGGATTGACAGAAGCACACGGGCATTTATTACCTGAAGACAAATCAGAATATTTAAAATCACTACAAGAACAAGGGCAAATAGTCGCGTTTGTGGGAGATGGTGTTAATGATAGTCCCTCGTTAGCTTTAGCGGATATCGGCATTGCGATGGGGAGTGGGACCGATGTGGCGATCGAAACTTCTGATGTTGTTTTGATGAACTCAGATATGAGTCGCTTACCTCATGCTTTAGGCCTAACAAAATCCATTTCAAGAAATATGGTCCAAAATATTTTGATCGCGGTGGGTGTGGTGCTGGTACTATTATTCAGCGTATTCTTTAGCGATTGGATGAATATGTCGATCGGAATGTTTGTCCATGAAGCCAGTATTTTAGTGGTTATTTTAAATGGTATGCGCTTATTAAGCTACCGGTTAAAGGGTCAGCAAACGGAGGTAGATTCAGAACCAAAAGCAGTTCGTACAATGGAATAAAAAAGAAAGATCATGAAACTTGATGCAGATCAATTCTTAAGCGATAGATGACACCTATACTATAGATGTCAATAAACAAGTGAAAAATTTAAAGGAGAATGTATCATGCAAAAAGCGAATATTCAATTAGAAACGTTAACTTGTCCTTCATGCTTACAAAAAATTGAAGGAGCCGTAAGTAATCTTCAAGGTATTGATAAAGATAGCTTGAAAGTGATGTTTAATGCCAGTCGAGTAAAAGTAGACTTTAATGATGATGAGATTTCGATTGAGGGAATTGAAAAAACGATTCAAGATTTAGGTTATGAAGTCAAAAAATCACGTGTGAAAACTGCCTAAAGTAAAAATAAAAAAGGTGTTTACTCTATGAAGGTAGGTTGAAGCGAGGAATAATAAATGAATCAGATAACTTTGCGAATAGGGAACCTAACCTGTCCGTCTTGCATGCAAAAGATTATAAAAACACTAAATGAGTTAGAGGGTGTAATGAAAGTAAAGTTCATTTTTAATTTGAACAAAGCAAGAGTTTACTATAATAAAGAAACAGTCTCAGAGGAAAATATCCTCGCTAGTATTATAGAAATGGGTTATGAGATTGATACTCATTAATCTACTAGCTGTTTAAAAGCTTTCACCAAAAGAAGGAGGAAATGTAAATGACCAAAAAATATATAGCAGAAATTAAACCTATAAACGAAGATGTTATTGGAACTTCTGTCTCCGGAAAAGCAGAACTCATCGAAGAGGAAGAGACATTAAAAATAAAAATCGAAGCAACAGGTACACCTCCCAATATGATGCATTGGAGCCATTTTCATGGATTTACTGACGGAACTAAAGGACGTGTTCCCACAAAAGATGCAGACACAAACGGTGACGGTGTTATCGATTTGCCAGAACTATACGCTGTAGCTGGACAAACAATGGTTCCGTTTGACGATGCACCACAAGACATGAACATTCCTCATGATAATTATCCTCATGCGGATGCGAATGGAAACTGGAACTATGAATTTGAAGTACCAATTACTAAATTAAAAGCAAAATTTAAAGAAAAATTTGGTTCGGAAGACCTACAGTTAGACACACGAACTGTTTTAATTCATGGAGTGCCAGAATCTGTTAAACTTCCAGACACCGTTGAAGGAACAGTTAAAGAATATGGCCCGCACACTACGCTCCCAATTGGTGTTGGCGAGATAGAAAGAGCGTAGACACTCATCAATAAATTATTATAAAAAATCTTATGTCTGTTTAAATGGGCATAAGATTTTTTTGCCAGCTTCTTATTTTTTGAAACCCTAACCCTGATACTGTCGATCCATTCACATATTTTATTCATCTTTATTAAAAAAGAACACTAAGTATAAAATAGAAAATTGGATATATTTCCATTGTTAGGCAAAGACTTTATTTCAGAAACTAGAGCACAATTAAATCGACTTTTAAAAGCTATATAAATTTTCTTCAAATGGTTAGATACCGATAACGTGGAGGAAGTATTTATATAGCTTTTTTATATTTAAGAAAAACTTAACAATTGCATTTTTTAGAATCAAAGAAGAACGATAGCTCTATCAGTACCGGCTTTTAAGCCTTAATAAAAACTTAAAGAAGCGAATTAGAAATGAACACATTTCAAAAAATGTTGACAAAAAAATACTCGTAAGCTAAAATCAATAACATTGGATGAACACATTTTGCAAAGTGTTTATTTTAAAAGTTCGTTCAATATTTGCTTGTGGGTAAAGTGTTTTGCAGAACCGAATGATGCAAATACTCCGAGCCAAAACGAGAGAAAATGATGATGAAGGAAGAAATAAATGAGCAAAATTGTTGCTACAGGTTCATACTTACCGAAAAAAGTAGTTACCAATACAGAATTAATTGAGCAAACAGGCATTGATTCAAGCGATGAGTGGATCACTCAACGGACTGGAATTAGTCAACGGCACTTTGCTGCACCGGAAGAAAGAGTAAGTGATATTGCGATTCAAGCTGCAGAAGATTTACTCGAGCAGTTGGACGAAGATGTTGTAGAAAAAATTCAATTAATCATTGTAGCGACGATGTCTTCGCGCTTACCCACTCCTTCAGTCGCTAGCCAAGTGCAACGGGCTTTAAATATCGAACACGCTTGGTCCTTCGATGTAAGTGGTGCATGTTCTGGTTTTGTGATGGCTTTAGAAATAGCTGAGAAACTAGGTCGTGACCAAACATCTGGCTATACTTTAGTCATTGGTGCGGAGAAGATGAGCGAGATTTTAAACTTCGAAGATCGTGGAACGTCCATTTTATTTGGCGATGGAGCAGGCGCTGTCCTCATTGAACAGGATGGAGCAGGCTTGCCTCACTACAAAAGTAGTCTGTCGAGTATTCCAGATCCTGAAGATTCAATCCGTATCCCCTCCGAGAGTCAACCCGAGGGACTGATGACGATGGATGGTCGCTCAGTATTTAATTTTGTTTTGCGCAACGTGATTCCATCATTAGCAAATTTTATTGAAAATGATGTAGGAACTTTTGATTATTTAATTAGTCACCAAGCAAACAGTCGTTTTTTCGAGATCTTTGCTAAAAAATTAAACGTCGATCTTGAAAAAATACCAGCCAATATTGCCAAAGTTGCGAATACATCCGCTGGAAGCATTCCCATCCTCCTTGACCAATTAGTGAAGGAAGGAAATATCCCCTTAGATGGCAGTCAAACAGTCATTTTTGTCGGATATGGAGCGGGACTAGCTTGGGGCCAAATCAGTTTAAAAATTTAAGGATTTATAAAAATGGAGGAAAATATAAAATGTTAAAAGATACAGTTATTGAAATTATTGCAGACCAATTAGAAGCAGACAAAGATGAAATTACAGGGGATACAAACTTTATGGAAGATCTAGACGCAGATAGTTTAGATATTTTCCAAGTACTTAGCGAGATTGAAGACGAACTAGACATCGTGATTGAAACGGATGAAAATGTTCAAACAGTGGATCAATTAGTAGCACACATTGAAAAGGCACAAAATTAATTTTATAGGGTCATTCCAATGAAAAGGACGTTATGAATGAAAACAGCGATTACAGAATTATTAAATATACAATATCCAATTGTTCAAGGAGCCATGGCTTGGGTAGCAGATCCTGATTTAGCGAGTGCTGTCTCTAACGCCGGCGGGCTTGGAATTGTTGGTACGGGGCATGATCCAGTAGACGTCGTCCGTGAAAAAGTAAAAGAAATGAAAGAAAAAACGGATAAACCATTTGCGGTCAATGCGATGTTTTTGAGTCAGCATGTTGACGATGTGGTTGATTATTTAATTGAAGAATCAGGCGTAAAAATTATTACGACGGGTGCTGGGAACCCAAGCAAGTATATGGAACGTTTTAAAGAAGCTGGAATAAAAGTCATTCCTGTTGTGGCTTCAGTTGCTGTAGCAAAGCGCATGGAACGTATCGGCGCAGATGCCATCGTGGTTGAAGGGATGGAAGCAGGCGGACACATTGGTCGACTGACGACTTTAGCCTTGTTACCACAAGTGGTGGATGCTGTTTCGATTCCCGTGATTGCTGCAGGTGGTTTCGGAGATGGACGTTCAATGGCGGCAGGGTTGATGTTAGGCGCAGAAGGTATTCAAGTCGGTACACGTTTTGTGGTAGCGAAAGAATCGAATGCGCATGACAATTTTAAGCAACAAATTTTGAAAGCCAAAGATATTTCGACCACCGTCACTGGTGAGATTACTGGCCATCCTGTGCGTGTTTTACGAAACCAATTAACGAAAGAATACTTAGCCGTTCAAAAATCGATTACGAGTGATGAGAAACCTGATTTTTCTGAGCTTGAACGTTTAGGAAGTGGCGCTTTACAGCGTGCGGTCGTTGAAGGAAACACGAAGACAGGATCGATGATGGCGGGTCAAATCGCCGGTCTGGTGAACAAAGAAGAAACGGTCGCAGAAATTATTTTAGACTATGTCCATGAAGCACAAAGAGTCTATGAAGACCGCGCACGCTTTTTCAAAGACTAAGAAGTGACGATCATTCATCACAAGACTAAATTTTGACAAATGAAGCAGCTATTTGGAGCTTCAAATAGCTAGATAGAAAATACTTATTAAATAAAGAGGGAATTGTATGTCTTTAGCAGTTATATTCAATGGCCAAGGCGCACACTATCAGGGGATGGGGCAGGATTTTGCTCAGGCGTTTCCTGAAGCCGAAGCTGTTTATGAAAAGGTAGAAGCTTTGACAGAATATCCCATCCGCCAGTGGATTACAGACGATCTGGACGCGTTACAGGAAACTCGTTACGCGCAAGTTGCGATCGCATCAACAAGTATCGCCATTTTTGAAAGCATAAAATCGCAACTGCCAGCCATCGAATACATGGCTGGCTTAAGTTTAGGTGAGTATGCGTCACTAATCGCAAGCGGGATGTTGGATGTTGAAGAAGGCTTTGAACTTTTAAAAGAACGGGGTCAATTAATGACGGCGCATTGTAATACTTTACGCGAAACGTCAGATATTGTGATGGAAGCTGTTTTAAAAATGCCTTTAGATGAAATTCAAGCGGTCATTGCTGAAGTGAACCAAGAAAAAGAACAATTATACTTAGCCAATCTGAATTCATCGACACAAGTAACGATTGCCGGCACAAAAGAAGCGGTGGAGCAATTTAAGGAACGGGCACGTGAACGAGGTTATCGACGTGTCATGCCATTAAAGGTTGAAGGACCTTTTCATAGTCCTTATATGGCGCCTGTCTGTGCCCCTTACAAAGCGGTATTGGCAGACGTGACCTTCAAAGAAGGCGAAGTTCCTGTCATTAGTAATACAACTGTCCAACCTCACACAACAGATGAGGTGGCAGATCTATTAGTGCGCCATTTAGTCGAGTCGGTGCGATGGCAAGAAACGATGACTTACTTTGTGGATCAGGGCGTCGATAAAATTATTCAAATTGGACCAGGTAAAACGTTGGCGAGCTTATTAAAGCGTGAGCCCAATGCACCCGACACGCTAGTCATTGATAAAGTAAGTGATTTAGATAAAATCGAAAGCTTTTTAGGAGGATAAATAATGCCAGAAGTAGCTTTAATTACTGGTAGTTCCCGAGGAATAGGTTTAGAGATTGCAAAATATTTAGCAAAAACCGGCTATCAAGTCGTCTTAAATGGACGCAGTACCATTGAGGAAGAAGTATTGAGTGAATTTGACGAGATGCCGGAATCTGTCGCTCAAGTAACAGGTGATGTGAGTGACTTTGACGAAGCCAAAGAAGTGATTGATCAAGTTATTGAGGAATTTGGAAAAATTGATGTTTTGATTAACAATGCCGGGATTAATCGGGATGGTTTAATTATGCGAATGAAAGAAGAGGATTTCGATTCCGTGGTAGCGACGAACTTAAAAGGAACGTTTAATATGTGCCGTCATATCACGCAACCGATGTTAAAGCAGCGATCAGGCACTATCATTAATATGTCAAGTGTCGTTGGTTTGATCGGGAATGCTGGACAGACGAATTATGCGGCGAGTAAAGCAGGCATCATTGGTCTAACAAAATCATTGGCACGCGAATTAGCAAGTCGTCATATTACAGTCAATGCGATTGCTCCTGGGTATATTGAAACGGAAATGACGGACGCCTTAAGCGATAAAGTTAAAAAGACCATGCTGGGACAGATCCCACTGAAACGTTTCGGACAAGCGGAAGAAGTTGCTCAAACGGTTGACTTTTTAATTAATAATCAATATATGACTGGACAAGTGATTGAAGTAAATGGCGGATTAAGCATGTAGTGTGAGAATTTGTCGATTGAATTTTAAAAGGAGGACAACATGCAACGAGTAGTAATTACAGGTGCTGGTACGGTTTCGCCGATTGGAAATGATGTGTCTACTTTTTGGGACAATATGAAAGCCGGGAAAGCCGGGATTGGCCCTATTGAAAGTTTTGACCCGTCAGAAACCAATGTCAGCGTCGCTGCAGAAGTAAAAGATTTTAATCCAAAAGATACGATGGGACGAAAAGAATATTCACGAATGGACCGTTTCTCTCAATTCGGAGTCGCTGCAAGTGTGGAAGCTTTAAATAATAGTGGCTACGACATGGAAGCGAATGCGGAACGTGTAGGCGTGATTGTTGGTTCAGGAATTGGTGGATTGCTTGCGATTCAAGATGGCATCGATAAGATGCGCGATAAAGGACCTAAGCGAGTCACCCCCTTATTTGTCCCGATGACGATTGGAAATATGGGAGCAGGAAATATTTCGATGAAAGTCGGTGCACGAGGAACAAGTTTAGATATTGTGACGGCTTGTGCAAGTGCAACCAATTCGATCGGAGAAGCCTTCTTGAAGATTAGAAGTGGCGAGCTAGACGCTTGTTTTGCTGGTGGTACAGAAGCAACGATCAATGAAATTGGAATTGCTGGCTTTGATGTTTTAACGGCGCTTTCTACGAGTGATGATCCCAAAACAGCTTCACGTCCCTTTGACAAAGACCGCGATGGTTTTGTAATGGGAGAAGGGGCAGGTATTTTATTCCTAGAATCTTTAGAATCTGCTGAGGCACGTGGAGCAGAAATTTTGGGAGAAGTTGTCGGCTATGGCTCTACGAGTGATGCTTACCATATGACGGCTCCTCGACCGGATGGAAGTGGCGCAGGCGAAGCGATGAAAAAAGCGTTAGCGATGGCAAACATTCAGCCAGAAGATATTGACTATGTCAATGCGCATGGAACCAGTACGCCAACAAACGATTCTGCTGAAACGGAATCGATTAAATATGCTTTGGGCGACCGTGCTTATAAGATTCCTGTCTCCAGTTCGAAAGGATTTTTTGGCCATTTACTAGGTGCCGCTGGTGGAGTTGAAGCGGTTGCGGTAATGAAAGCTCTACAAGATGGCTTTGTTCCAGCAACACTTGGACTAGAAACACCCGATGAAGCCTGTGACTTAGACTATGTACAAGGCGAAGGACGTTCGGAAGCAATCACTTATGCGATGTCGAATTCTTTAGGATTTGGTGGCCATAATGCAATTTTAGTATTTAAACGTTGGAATGGTGAGTAAATATGGACTATGAAAAATTAATTGATTTGATTGACCATATTGATCAATCAAGTTTAGCTTATATGGATTATGAAACGGAAGAACAACATATCATTCTTTCAAAAGAAGTTCCGCAGCTAAACGTTAAACAAGATCCTGCTTCATTCGTTGAGCAGCCACAGTTGGTGAATACCCCGGCCGAAGTACAGGCAGAAGCAGATCCTGTGATGGCCCCGATCGAAGAGGAAGAGGTCCAAGAAGTAGCGGGTAAAGCTGTCGAATCGCCGATGGTGGGTGTAGTTTACTTGCAGCCTAAACCCGATGAAGATCCTTACGTTAAAGTAGGCGATCGTGTCGAACAAGGGGATGTCATTTGTATTGTAGAAGCGATGAAATTAATGAACGAAATTCAAGCCCCACGTTCGGGGATTGTAACGGAAATATTAGTCGAAAACGAAGAAGTCGTTGAATACAAGCAACCACTGATTCGTATTGATGAGTAGACACTTTAGGAGGAGAAACATGTCAGAAAGAAAAGAACCAGTAATGACTTCTGAAGAAGTTATGGAAATTATTCCGAATCGTTACCCGATGTTTTTTGTAGACCGCGTAGATGAATTAGAGTTAGAAGAACGAATTGTCGCGACAAAGAATGTGACCGCTAGTGAGTCTTACTTCCAAGGACATTTCCCAGGAAATCCGATCATGCCAGGCGTTTTACAGATTGAAACCATGGCGCAGGTAGGTTCGATTCCCTTATTAATGAGTCCGAATTTTGAAGGGAAAATTGCCTTTTTAGCGGCTGTCGACAAAGTGAAATTTCGTAAGAATGTTGTACCCGGTGATGTTTTAACCGTCACAGTGGATATTGTGAAGTTAAAATCTGTTATGGGGATTGGTCAAGGAACAATTAGAAATCAGTATGATGAAGTTGTATCGGAAGCGAAGATGACTTTTATTATTAGTGATTTAGAACAAGTATAGGTGGGACATGATGTTTCAAAAAGTATTGGTTGCTAACCGTGGAGAAATTGCTGTGCGCATTATTCGCGCATTAAGAGAATTAAATATTCTATCGGTCGCTGTCTATAGTGAAGCAGATCGCTATGCTTTACATACCGAATTAGCGGATGAAGCGATTTGTATTGGACCTGCTAAAGGGCTCGATTCTTATGCGAATCCAGTCGCTGTGCTGAGCGCCGCGATTGTTTCTGGTGCAGATGCGATTCATCCCGGTTATGGATTTCTGTCCGAACGAAGTGATTTTGCTGCTTTATGCGAAGAGATGAAGATTAAATTTATTGGACCAAACAGTCAGATTATTCGGGATATGGGAAATAAACAGAATGCCCGAACGACGATGCGTCAAGCAGGCGTTCCCATTGTTCCTGGTGGAAAAGATCTTGTTAAAAACATTGAAGAAGCGCGTCAAATTGCTGAGGAGATCGGTTTTCCTTTAATGATTAAAGCTGCTGATGGCGGAGGCGGGAAAGGCATGCGCTTGGCCAGCACCCCTGAAGAATTGGCTCCCATGTTTGAACAAGCTCAAAATGAAACGCAAAGTATTTACGGGAATCAACATTTATATATTGAACGTACGATTTATCCAGCAAAGCATATCGAAGTGCAAATATTAGCGGATGAACACGGAAATGTTATTCACTTAGGGGAACGCGATTGTTCATTACAACGGAACAACCAAAAAGTGATTGAATTTGCCCCTTCGCCGACTCTTTCAGAAACAGCTCGTGAAAAAATCAGCCAAGCCGCGGTAGATGCCGCAAAAGCTATTGGCTATACGAATGCTGGTACGATTGAGTTTTTAGTGGACGAAGAGGAGCATTTTTACTTTATGGAAATGAATACCCGTCTGCAAGTCGAACATCCGATTACGGAAATGATTACCGGTGTGGATATTGTTAAAGCTCAAATTGAAATTGCGGCTGGAAAGCCTTTAGAGCTGACACAAGAAGATATTCACTTTAATGGGTTTGCTATTGAATGTCGTCTGAATGCAGAAGATCCGCATAACAACTTTCAACCTTCCAGTGGACATATTGAGCGTTTAATCTTACCCAACGGTGGGATGGGCTTACGGGTCGAAACGGCCTTATATTCTGATTACACTTTGCCTCCGTTTTATGATTCGATGGCGGCAAAAATTATCACCCATCAACCGACAAGAGAAGAAGCGTTTCAATTAATGGAACGTGGTTTATATGAAGTTTCAGTCGCAGGAATAAGTACAAATATTGATTTACTCGAGGCATTAGTTCGTCATCCGGATGTTCAAGCGGATAATATTCACGCCAAATGGCTAGAAGAGACGTTTATGCCTGAATGGCTGAACGAAACAGCCGTTGAAACAACAGGAATTGAGTAGATAGAGGAGAGATTAGAGGATGGCACTATTTCGTCGAAAGAAAAAGTACATTCAAATAAATTCAACAAGAACAGATGAAATAAAAGAACGGCGTGCGCAAATCCCCGACGGTCTAGCAGAACGTTGTCCCAAATGTAAATCGGTTATTTTCCGAAATTCCATCAGTGAAGACTATCTTTGCCCAAAGTGTGGCTACCATTTACAATTTCCGGCCAAAGACCGGGTGGAGTGGCTTGCGGATGAAGGAAGTTTTACGGAATGGGACAGTGAGCTGCAAGCACAAGATCCTTTAGACTTTCCTGGTTACCAAGCAAAAATTGAGCGGAGTCAAAAAATAACAAGTTTAGCCGAAGCTGTGCTGACGGGCGAAGCGGAACTTGAAGGTCTCCCTTTTGCGATCGGTGTGATGGATAATCGCTTTATTATGGCGAGTATGGGTACCGTCGTAGGCGAAAAATTAACACGCTTATTTGAACGTGCAACGGAAAAAAGATTACCGGTTGTGTTATTTATCGCATCAGGGGGAGCGCGTATGCAAGAAGGCATTTTATCCTTAATGCA
The DNA here is from genome assembly GCA_910588235.1 of uncultured Atopostipes sp. Classification (GTDB taxonomy): domain Bacteria; phylum Bacillota; class Bacilli; order Lactobacillales; family Carnobacteriaceae_A; genus Atopostipes. Next base: position 11,972 of record CAJUOQ010000002.1, read on the forward strand.
AATGGCTAAAATTACTCAAGCGATTTCGAAACATAGTCAAGCAGGACTCTTTTACAGCGCGATTCTTACGCACCCCACAACAGGTGGTGTCACCGGTAGTTTCGCAATGCAAGGAGATATCATATTAGCAGAACCCGATGCGACGGTTGGTTTCGCAGGAAAACGAGTTATTGAACAGACCATTCAAGCGAACTTAGCGGATGACTTTCAAGCGGCTGAAACGGTTTTGGAATATGGTTTTATCGATAATATTGTGCCGCGAACAGACCAGCATCGTGCTTTACACTTACTATTGTCAATTCATCAATCAGAAAGGCCAGGGGATTAAATGGACGCTTATGATATTGTGAAAAAAGCCCGTGATGTTTATCGACTCTCAACGATCGAAATGATTAATGGGTTATGTACGGGTTTTATTGAAATTCATGGCGACCAAGCGATGAAGGATGATAAAGCCTTGATCGGTGGGATCGGTTTGATGGATAATCAAGATCCGATAACGATTATTGGGATTCAAAAAGGTTATAACACTGAAGAAAACATTCGACGAAATTTCGGTTCCAGTGGTCCGGCTGGTTATCGCAAAGCTGAACGCTTAATGCAACAAGCAGAAAAATTTAACCGTCCCGTTTTAACCTTAATTAATACACCAGGTGCTTATGCTGGTCCTGATTCAGAAGAAAATGGGATTGGAGAGGCGATCGCCAGTATGCTGACGACGATGAGTGAGTTGACGGTCCCTACATTAGCCATTATCCTCGGGGAAGGAGGAAGTGGCGGAGCGATTGCTTTAGCGATGAGTGATCAAGTGTGGATGTTAGAAAATAGTATTTATTCGATCTTGTCGCCAGAAGGTTTTGCCTCTATACTATGGAAGGATTCAAGTTTAGCTGCTGACGCCGCCGAAATCATGAAATTAACAGCCCCTGAGTTAAAAGAACTAGAGGTTGTGGATCGCGTAATTGCAGAAGGCGATGAAGAGGGTACCTATAGTAATGAAGAGCTCGCCCAACAACTTCTCCCTGAAATTAAAGCGACGTTTAAAGCTTTACAAAAAGAATCCGCTGAAGAACGAGTGGCTAAACGTTATGCACGCTTTAGAAAGTTTTAAAAAGGAGTAGTCTCAGGGCTTTTTGAGCTTTTCTAAAAGAATACGAAGAAGAAGTGGATGATAAAAATGATTGCAGGGATTGGCATAGATATTGTTGATTTAGACCATATGGCTTCCGTGTGCCAAAAACAACCACGTATTTTTGAGCGCATTTTAACGGAAAAAGAAATTGAGGTTTATGAAGCACGCAGTGAAAAACGAAAGTTAGAATTTTTAGCGGGTCGTTTTGCGGCGAAAGAAGCTTTTAGTAAAGCGATGGGGACAGGAATCGGTAAAACGGTTACTTTTCAAAATATCACGATCCTTCCTGACGATAAAGGGCAGCCAGTGGTTTGTGCGAGCCCATTTGATGGGAATGTTTTTGTATCTATTAGTCATTCTCGAGAAATGGTAGTTGCGCAAATTATTTTAGAAAAAGAATAACGTTTTCTATCCCTACATTATTTAGGAGAAGTTGAATAGCACTTGCAAAGCATTTTTGAATCATCTAAAATTATCTGTGATAGATATAATGAACCATTCAAAGACAACGAAGGGATGGAAGTTTGGTTTGATTCCAACACGGTCCCGCCACTGTAATCATGCAGACGCATGTAGTCAGATCTTTACCTTCGTTCGCTAATAACGCACATGGACTGTTTCGCGGCAAGACAGTTACATGAAAGAGTCTATGTTTGGCACATAGGCTATTTTTGTCCTTAATGTGCTCCTTTTAGCAGTGAACGGCAATCTATCGTCGAAGAACAGAGGGTCTGTTCAAAATAAAAGAGGAGAGATCGAAATGGAAAAACAGTTATTGCGTAAGTTATTTTTATTGATGTCTACAGGATTCGTCTTATCAGCTTGTGGTACGGAAACAACGGAAGTCCCGGAAGAAACAGAAGAACCAGATGTTGAAGAGTCGGAAGATGCTGCAGAAGAAGAGGCGTCTGAAGAAGCAGAAACGGCTGCTGACGAGATTACAGCGGACTTTGACATTGTAATTGATGGCGAGTCTGTTGCTGACTTAAGCGAAGAAATTACCGTGCCTGAAGGGACTTATTTATTAGATGCCATGGAAGAAACTTATGATCTTGAAGAAGAGGGTGGCTTCATCTCTGCCATTGAAGGTTATGAACAAGATGAGGACGAAGGTTTGTACTGGTTATACTACATTAACGATGAAATGCCATCAGTAGGAGCGGCTGATTATGAGTTGGAAGATGGCGACCAAATCGAGTGGAGTCTTGAGAAATAGTGGGTGAAAGTCCTAAATACTTCACGGTAGAACGCATTGCCTTATTAGCGATTATGACGGCTTTGACTACCGTGGGGCGATTAGCTTTTTCACTACCTATTTTACCAAATATCCAACCGATGACTGCTTTATTAATCCTGATTACTTTAAATATTGGGATCATCGATGGCGTCGTCGTGTCCGTTCTCTCAATGTTATTGACAAATTTATTTTTAGGGATGGGGCCGTGGACGATTTTACAGATGATTTCATTTGCGGTGATTATTTTATTAACAGCGATCATGAAACCTTTTTATTCTTTTGGTTCGCTCGGAAATCGCCTACTCTTTTCCTTATGGGCGCTCATTATGGGCTTTGTTTATGGACTGATTGTCTCGTATTTGTCTTTTCATTTATATGGGATGAGTAACTTTTTAGTGTATTATATAAATGGCTTACCGTTTGATGCCCTACATGGAGTAGGTAATTTTGGTTTCTTTTTTATCTTAGAACCAATATTGGTTCCCATTATCCGAAAGAAATTTAATGGCTTTTTTAAATAAAAACAAAACTCCTTTACACCAAGAAGTAGGGGAGTTTTTAATTGGAAGAATTTCTGAATCTGAAATCTTTCCGTTGAATGAAGGAGCTCTTTCCTGTATACTGATTTCTAAGAATTCACAACATATTGTGTATGGAAAGTGAACAAGTAACTATATGTTGTGAAAATTTGAGAGAAAAAGTAAGGAGCTACTAACATGGAAGTAACTTCAATTCAACCCTTAAATATTGATATTGATAAATTAAATAAAGACATTGAGAACTTCTCGGCGGTCTATCCTGTGACGGAAGATATGCATATTACGCATAAAGGTGTTTCTCGAATGGTCATGATTGACCGTTATTCATATAAAGATACGAAAAAAGAAACTCTTTCTGAAGGTGACTTGGTGGTTTTAACTGTAAAACCTGACCCGAAATATCCTGCAAGAGGGATCGGCTATGTCGAAGAGCTCGATCGAGAAAACAACGAAGCGGTTATCCTGTTAGAAAATGAGTATCGCGGAGCTTTAGAAGATGAAGAAGAAATTGAAACAGGCTTAGTTCGACGAAACTTAGATGCGATTGAAAAACCCCTTGAGATTTTCTATGAACAAATTGTAAAAAGAAATGCAAGAGGTTTAGCTGAAGCGGAAGAAGATCCTGCGAATGTCGAAGAGTCTTTTGAACGTTTTTATGATTTATTAAGAGGGAAGAACTTTGTACCTGCAGGCCGTGTGCTTTATGGAGCAGGTTCAAGAACAGATGTTACTTACTTCAACTGTTACGTTATGCCTTTTGTTCCGGACTCTCGTGAAGGAATTTCTGATCACCGTAAAGAGGTTATGGAGATTATGTCGCGTGGTGGTGGAGTCGGTACAAACGGTTCAACACTCCGTCCACGTAACACATTAGCTCGAGGAGTGAATGGAAAATCAAGTGGTTCGGTTTCTTGGTTAGATGATATTGCGCAACTGACGCACTTAGTGGAACAAGGAGGTTCACGTCGTGGAGCGCAAATGATTATGCTTGCCGATTGGCATCCAGACATTGTTGAATTTATTATTTCTAAAATGCAGAATCCCCGCATTTTACGTTATTTAATTGAAAATTCAAAAGATGAAGAAATTAGAAACATTGCCCAGGAAAACTTAAAGTTTACTCCTTTCCCACCTGCTGAATTAGAGATGTATGGAACCATTGCGAAACATAAAAATTCACCAGGGCATGGCGGCTTTTCACCAGAAATGATCAAAACAGCGGAAGCAAAAGTTCGCGATGGCGGAGCTTATGATGTTCAAAACCCAGAGTTCTTAACAGGGGCGAATATCTCAGTAACGTTAACGGATGATTTCATGGAAGCTGTAGAAAAAGATGAAGAGTGGGCTTTACGTTTCCCAGATACTGAAAACTACACTGAACAAGAAATGGCCGATTATAACGAATTATGGCCAGATGTCGGAGATGTTCGTGAATGGGAAGAAATGGGTTATGCGGTTCGTACATACCGTACAATTCCAGCACGCGAATTGTGGAACTTAATTAATATTTGTGCGACTTACTCAGCAGAACCTGGTATTTTCTTCATAGACAATGCGAACGCAGATACAAACGCTAAAGCATATGGTCAAAAAGTTGTCGCAACCAACCCATGTGGTGAGCAACCATTAGCCCCATATTCTGTTTGTAACTTGGCCGCTGTAAACCTGGCTGAAATGGCGAACTTAGAAGACAATACGGTTGATTATGATAAATTAATCGACACGGTGAAAACAGGGGTTCGTATGCAAGATAATGTGATCGATGCTACACCATATTTCTTACCTGAAAATGAAAAACAAGCCCTTGGTGAGCGTCGTGTAGGTCTTGGAGTAATGGGACTTGCAGACTTAATGATTTATACCCATAATCGTTATGGCTCTGCTGAAGGCAATGAAGTGATCGACAAAGTATTTGAAACAATCGCTGTTTCTGCTTACGAAGAGTCGATTGAACTAGCTAAAGAAAAAGGAAGTTTCCCATTCTTAGTCGGAGCAACCGAAGAAGAAACTCAAGAATTACGTGAGAAATTTACTCAAACAGGTTATATGAAACGCATGCCTGAACATATCCGTGAAGGTGTTTTAGAGCATGGTATCCGTAACTCACACTTACTAACGGTAGCACCAACAGGAAGTACAGGAACAATGATGAATGTTTCTACTGGTTTAGAACCTTATTTCGCTTTCAAATACTTCCGTAGTGGTCGTTTAGGTAAATTTATTGAAGTGAACTCAGACATTGTTCAAGAATATTTAGACGCTCATCCAGAAGCTGACGAAGAGAATTTACCAGAATTCTTCATCACTTCAATGGAATTAAAACCAGAAGAACACGTGGATGTTCAAACAACCATTCAACGTTGGGTCGATAGTTCAATTTCTAAAACAGTGAATGCACCGCAAGGTTATCCTGTTTCAGAAGTTTCAAAAATCTATGAACGTCTCTTTAAAGGTGGCGCTAAAGGTGGAACTGTTTACGTGGATGGGTCTCGTGACTCTCAAGTGTTGACATTAGAAGCCGAAGAAAATGATTTTGAAAACTTATCACTATTCGATGTGGACGATGCGCGAGTGGTTGATGACAGCAATGAATTACGTCAATTAGTTGACCAAGCGGAGAAAGAACATGTACTTTCACAAGGACATACAGATGATGTGGTTTATGGCTCAGATATTGGGAACACTTGCCCGATCTGTCGACAAGGGATTGTAGAAGAAATCGGTGGCTGTAACACATGTACAAACTGTAGTGCACAATTACGTTGTGGTCTATAATCAATAAATGAATAAAGAAAAAAACTCCAAATAACTCAAGTAGTTGTTTGGAGTTTTTTACTGAGTAAATGAAAAATCGGAGGAATATATGATGCAACTTTATACAAGAATTGGGGACAAGGGTCAAACAAAAATTAATGGAAATTATACAGTGAATAAAGACTCTATGCGAGTGGAAGCTTATGGAACAGTGGATGAATTAAATAGTTTGGTAGGCTTAGCTGCCAGTTCAGAAGAAACTTGGCCGGCGCTAAAAGAGGAGTTGCAGCAAATTCAACAGTTTCTGTTTGATTGTGGCAATGACCTAGCGACATCAAACACCAAAAAATATCCTTACCGTATGGATCTCGAGCCCACAAAATGGTTGGAAAATATCATTGATGGCTATGCGGATGAACCAAAACCGCTAGAATCTTTCATTTTACCAGGGGGTACGCGTTTAGCTTCTGAGCTTCATGTTTGTCGAACAGTCACTCGACGGGCAGAACGTTCCATTGTCGCCTTTAATCACTATTTAGAAGAAAGTAAAGAAAACAATACTTATGAGACGAAACGTGAAGAGTCTGAAGCCAACCCTTCCGTACAAATGTTTATCAACCGTTTGTCTGATTACTTTTTTGCGGTGGCTCGCGTAGCCAACCATCGTTCAGAAGTTGAGGATGTCTTATATGACCGTAGCGGTAAAGTCTTCCATTTAGATGTCACGAAAGAAGATTATGGAGATTTAAAAGAATAAACGGATAATTAAACGAAAAAAGTCTGAGTGTTATGAAGGGTGAGAACTTCATGGCGCTCAGACTTTCTTTTTATTATTGAGAGTTTTCTATATATTTAGAGTGGAGATCGAAGCCATGGTTTAAAGGTCCTGCTCCCTGACCTAAGTTAAGGCCAGCTTCTAAAGCTTCTGTAATATATTGTTTGGCACGCTCGATGGCCTGTGTTAAGTCAAAACCTTTCGCTAAATTGGCCGCAATAGCACTTGATAATGTACAACCTGTCCCATGAGCATTTGGATTATCTACACGGTCGCCTTTAAAGAAATGGACACGATCGTTATGAAATAATAGATCATTGGCGTCATGTTTACGGTGTCCGCCTTTACAGAGAACGGCACAATCATAATTTTTACCGATTGCTTCCGCAGCAGCGATCATGTCTTCTTCCGTTTCTACTGTTAAGCCAGAGAGCACTTCGGCTTCAGGTATATTCGGCGTGATTAAAGTAGCCAATGGTAAAAAATTCTCTTTTAATCCTTCAACGGCCTCATCATCTAACAATTTTGAGCCACTTGTGGCAATCATGACGGGATCGATCACAACATTTTGGGCCTCATATTTCGTTAATTTTTGCGCGATCATCTCGATGAGTGGGAGAGAAGAAACCATCCCGATTTTTACTGCATCCGGATAAATATCTGTAAAAACAGCCTCTAATTGTTCCCCTAAAAATTCTGGAGAAGCTTCCATAATATCCGTTACTCCTAATGTGTTTTGAGCCGTCAAAGCAGTAATTGCACTCATTCCATAGACACCATTCGCCATCATTGTTTTTAAATCGGCTTGAATGCCGGCGCCACCACTTGCATCACTACCGGCAATTGTCAATGTTGTTTGCATGTTATCTTTTCTCCATTCTATAAAATCTTTTGTACTTCGTTTTTTAATAAATGAGTCGTTGCCTCGATATCTTCTGCAGCAAAAATAGCGCTAATGACCGAAACACCAGAAATACCCGTGTTTTTAAGCTCTGAAATATTCCCTAGCTCAATGCCGCCAATGGCCACCACAGGAATTTCCACCGCTTCGGCAATCTCTCGCAAAGTCGTTAGCGAGATTGTTTCGGCATCATTTTTGGTTGCTGTCGGAAAAACAGCGCCCACGCCTAAATAATCGGCGCCATTCGCTTCAGCCTCTAAAGCTTGCTCAATTGTTTCACAAGAAACACCGAGAATTTTATCAGGAGCTAATTTTGAGCGGGCTGCTAAGGCTTCGGTATCCGCTTGTCCGACATGAACACCGTCCACATCCGCTTGAATCGCAAGATCGACATAATCATTAAGAATAAGTGGGACCTGATATTTCTGGCAAATGGGTTTTAACTTCAAAGCTAAATTTAAAACTTCTTTGGAATTTAACTCTTTTTCTCGTAATTGGATCATCGTCGCACCACCTTTTAAGGCGGACTCCACTTGGGCCTCTAACGTATTTTCTCCGAGCCATTTGCGATCAGTAATCGCATATAAAGCGAGTTGTTCTGGCTTCATTTAACGGTTCACCTCTCTCACTTGTACCGTGTGTCTTTCTTTGATTAAATCAGGCAGTTGTTCCGCATAATCAAAAAGAGAAACACGCAGATGACCGATCCCTTGACTGTTAGCAGCTGCAAATTCAGCAACGACTTTCCAAGCATAAGAAGCATGAACAGCAGCTGTCATGGGATCAGTAGATGTAGCTAAAGCTCCAGTTAGAACAGAGAGCATACAACCGGTGCCAGTGATTTGCTGCATCCGCGCACTCCCGCCTTGAATCAGATAAGCACGATGACCATCTGTAATATAATCTTCCTCACCTGTTAGAAATACTGTACAACGATATTTTTCGGCTAATTGATCGGCCGCAAGTTGTCTTTGAGAAAGGTCATCTTCGGCGCTATCGACACCCCGGGCACTGCTTTCTTGATTCATAAGTGTTTGAACTTCCCCTAGATTGGCACAGATAATGGTCGGCTTTACTTGTTCGAGCAAATGGAGCAGTTTTCTTTTTCGGTATTGACTCGCACCGACGCCTACAGGATCAATGACTAGCGGTTTTTCTAATCGGTTTGCTTCCTTTCCAGCCAGCAAACAAGCTTGAAAGATCGAATCATTAGGAGTGCCAATATTTAAAACCGTCGCCTGACTAATGACTGACATGTCGGTCATTTCTTGTGGTTCATCTGCCATAATTGGACTGGCTCCTACAGCCAATAAGAGATTTGCGCTATCATTAGCAGTGACTGAATTACTGATACTGTGAATAATCGGATGCTTTGCTTGGAGATCTAACCATATATTTTTATCAATTATCATTTGTTGACTCACTTTCTTCCAATAAATTTAATACATTATTTCTTTTTAAAATACTAATAGCCGAAGTTACGATCACTGTCCCAACAATGGTCGACAAGAAACGGGAGAATATAAATATAAAAAGTGATACTTCCTGCTGTTTCGCCTAAAAATAAAATCGCCAAGGGCCAGGCGACTAAACCGCCCAATAGACCGGTTCCTACAATCTCACTCAGACTGGCTAGAAATAAATTTTGTGTTTTTTGATAAGCCACACCGGCTAACCAAGCCCCAATCATACTTCCTGGAAAAGCTAAAATAGATCCTAAACTTAAAATATTCCGCAAAAGACTAGCAATAAAAGCAGCAACCACTCCATACCAAGGGCCGAGTAACACAGCAGCTATGAGATTGACCATATGCTGAATGGGGGTAGCTCGAGAACCAAAAATTGGAAAAGAAAATAAACTTCCAACGATAGCAATAGCCGCTAAAATGCCCGTCAAAGCGATTTTCTTCGTTCGATTCGTGTTCAGGTTCATTCCTCCTTTTGTTGAGAAATAATTAAAACAGCGGAGAAACCCAAGCATAGGAATCTCCGCTGTTATTTGTTCACTCATTTAACAGTGTGAAAATATAATCCCTACGCTGTGCCAACAGCCAGGTTCAGCGGGTCGAATATTTTATTCCTCTCATCCCATTCATCTGGGCTCCCCGTGTTTTTCAATTCTTTATTTATCATACCGAACAAACGATTCCATTGCAAGCGCTTCGATAAAATCCATCAAAGATGAATGGCTAAACGTTATTTCCAACTGGAGAACCGTGAAACGAGTGGTCAAAAATGCAATTTCCTCGACAAATTGGTAAAGTAAGAGAGGAATATAGAAAATTTAAAAAGATAAAATGAGTTCTTTTTGAAAGATTCAAAAGATAGTTTTTTAGAGGTTGGCAACCAAGTCACGGTCTGCTGATAAAATAAAAAGACGCCGGCAAGTTTTTCTTGTCAACGCCTGATTGTTTTCATTGCTTTGTTTTAAAGATGGAAGTTTCCTAAGTCAATATTACCGAATTTTTGTTTGGCTTTATCAAGTAAACTGTCTTTTTCGTCTTTATCGAGATTGCCTTTGTCATGTTCTTGGTTGATTGTTTGTAGGAGATCTTTTGCTTGGCCTTTGTCTACATTATCGAGTTTCTTCTTCAGCTCATCAAATTTTTCGCTCATATTGATCCCTCCTTTTGTGTTGATCATAATTTAACTTATTCGATAAAAAGGCACAAGTAAAATGAACTCAAGGATAGTAAGAGATTTATTTTTTAGAAAAGAGTGTGTATATATGGAATTTTGGGAAATATTTTCAATTATTGGGACCATTTCTTTTGCTATTCAGGGTGGCTTAATAGCGATGGAGAACAAGTATGATTTATTTGCTGTTTATTTATTTGGGATTATCACCGCTTTCGGAGGCGGCGCTTTAAGGCATGTTTTTATCGGAGAATTAAATTATGATTTATGGAATCAAGGACTGCTCTTTATGATTGCGGTCATTTCCATTACCTTAATTATCATCTTTCCGCATTTTATTCTAAGAAGTAAAAAATTGTGGGTAAATATTCTAGATGCGATCGGGATTATTTCCTTTGCGATTCAAGGATCAATCTCTGCATTAAGTTTGGGTCTCCCGGTGAGTGCAGTCGTTGTAGCGGCAATGTTGACGGCTACAGGCGGCGGAGTCTTTCGAGATGTCTTGTCGCAAAGAAAACCTGTTTTATTAAGTGAAAATATTTATGGTTTGTGGATATTTTTAGTGGGTATCATTATCGGTATGCGTTGGGTGACTTCAACGCTACAGTTATTCATTGTCTTTGTTGTTTTCACTGTTTTACGCTTATTATCTTATTTTTACGACTGGAAAATTCCTTATCGTCAATATTAAGAACTGTTTCAAAAGAGCCTGGTAAACAGGCTCTTTTTTGATTGATAATCACTTAAGGAACCACTTTTTCGCTAACTTTAAAAAAGAAAACACTTATATTGACAGCTCATCTGATCCATGATATTATTATCTCGAATTAGAGATAAACTTTAAATGTTAAAAACGAAGAAAAGAATAACATGAAGAAAGAGGATGAAAATTATGGCAAATACAGCCTTAAAAGGTATTCACCACGTAACAGCAATGACCGACGATGTGATTAGAAACTATAAATTTATCACTGAAATATTAGGTATGCGTTTAGTGAAGAAAACAGTCAACCAAGATGATATTCATACGTATCATACGTTTTACGCGGATGACCGCGGAAACCCAGGCACTGATTTAACGTTCTTTGCTTTTCCAAACACACCTAGCTATGTCCCAGGCACAAATGCTATTTCACGCACCGGTTTACGTGTGCCAAACGATGCAGCCCTTGAATACTATGTCGAGCGTTTTGAAGAATTTGGAGTCAAACATGAAGGCATCCAAGAACTCTTTGGTCGTAAAGTTCTGCCTTTTGAAGAAGCAGATGGCCAACGTTATCAATTATTCTCGGATGAAAACGACGAAGGTGTAGAACCAGGTACCCCTTGGAAAAATGGTCCGGTACCAGAAGATAAGGCCATTTATGGTTTAGGTCCGATTGAAATTACAGTAAGTTATTTTGATGACTTTATTCAAGTCTTACAACATATTTTCAACTTCCGTTTAGAACATAAAGAAGATGATGTAGCAATTTTAGAAGTTGGAAAAGGCGGAAACGGCGGGCAAGTTATTCTACGCAAAGACACTACGTCTGACGTTGAAAGACCAGGAAACGGTACTGTTCATCACGTATCTTTCCGTGTGGAAGACCATGAAGCGATTAAAGCTTGGGAAGAGAAATATAATGAATTACAAATGGGTCATTCAGGACTTGTTGACCGTTTCTACTTTGAAGCTTTATATACTCGTGTAGGGCACATTTTAATTGAAATTTCGACAGATGGTCCTGGATTTATTGACGAACAAGAATCTTATGAAGAGTTAGGGACAACCTTAAATTTACCACCATTCTTAGAACCGAATCGTGAGTATATCGAAAGTGTTATCCGTCCATTTGATACATCTGGAAACACAGAAGATCAGTAGAAAGTAGGTATTAAATGGTTCATTTTAGTCCAAAAGAAATTAGCGAAAGAGAGAACTATAAATTTTTAATTGGGTCTATTATACCGCGTCCTATTGCTTTAATTACAAGCTTGGGCGAAGATGAAGTGTTAAATATAGCCCCTTTTAGTTACTTTAATATCGTGACATCAAACCCACCGATTGTATCGGTCGCGCTCCAGCGTAAACAGGGTGAAATGAAAGATACGACGCGTAACTTACTTGCCAATAAAGAAGCTGTCATTCATGTGGTCGACAACGAGAATGTTGACGATGCAAATGAAACTGCGGCGAACTTAACAGCGGAGGAAAGTGAATTAGACGAGACGAATTTCACATTGATTCCTTCCAAAACAGTAAAAACACCCAGTTTGCAAGAGACAAAGATCCGTTTTGAAGTGGAATTATACGATCATGTTTTCATTGAAAATGAGGGCGAGCCGGCCGCAGATCTCTTGCTATTGAAGATCAAACAGTATCATATTGAAGATGACTTATACCATGAAGGACGGATTGATCCGGATGGTTTAGGAGCGATTAGTCGTTTAGCGGGCCATGATTATGCAGAAATTGGACGAATGTTTACGATAGCTAGACCAGAATAAAAAGGAGAGGTGTACATGTACGAATATATTTTCAATCAAGGAAAAGCAGACGAACCTGTTTTAATTCTACTCCATGGGACAGGAGCCGACGAAAATAATCTATTACCTGTCGCAGATGCAATTGCGCCAGATGCTACGGTCTTAAGTATTCGAGGGAATGTTTCAGAAAATGGTATGAATCGATACTTCAAACGCCATGCAGAAGGAAAATATGACGTGGAAGATTTAAAACAACGTGGAAAAGAATTATATGACTTTATTGAAGGAAAAGCCGCAGAATATGACTTTGCGTTAGAAGATGTTGTTTTATTTGGTTTTTCAAATGGTTCAAATATTGGCATTAATATATTGCTTTTAGAAGAGGCTGAAATCAATAAAGCTATGTTATATGCTCCTATGTATCCGGTAGAGATTCATCATGAAAAAGATCTATCTGATGCAAAAATTTTCTTGTCGATGGGGACACATGATCCGATCGTGCCGCAAGCAGAAAGCGAACGAGTCATTGATATTTTTGAATCTCGCGGAGCAGACGTTGAAAAAACATGGGTAAACTCCCACGAAATTAATGGCGATAACTTACGCGCAGGAAAAGAATGGTTCAGTCAACTATAAATGAATAGAATGAAAAAAGAGTCTGGATTTCCAGACTCTTTTTTTAACTCTTTTAATGAAAGTTCCCTTAGATAAATAACATCATAATCGGGATCGTAATAATAGCAAAGACAGTAGAAACGAAAACAACTTTTGAAGAGAGTTCCACGTCTAAGTCGTAACTATCTGCTAAAAGCGCGGTGGTCGTGCCCGCCGGCATAGAAGTCATAATGGTTAAAACACCAATTAACGTGTCATCTAAGCCCACTAATTTACTAATCACGAGGACAGTAATTGGGATAGCGAGTAGTCGGATGGAAATGTAACGCATAACCCCTTTTTCGAAAAGCGAATTTAAGTCAATCGTTGCGATAATCGAACCGATCATAATCGCGGAGAAAGGTGCAACCATCGATCCCAACTGGCCAATGGACCGGTCGATGAAAGATGGGATCGGAATTTGGAAGAGTCCGCGGATAATTCCTAAAACTAAAGCAATAATGGAAGGGTTTCGAATTAATTTAGAAATTGCAGACCATCCTCGATTTTCTTCGTCAGAAGAAAGAATGGCGATCGCTACGGTCCACATAAAAATACGGTGAGGAACTAAATAAATAGAAGAAAAAATAGTCCCCACATTTCCAAACATGGAAGCGGCTAAAGGCTGTCCAGCGAGTCCCACGTTATTGATCAATGTGGCATAGTGAAGAATTCGTCTTTTTCCTTCTTCAAAGCCTCTAAAGGCAAATAAACCAATAAAGTAAGTCACTGTATAAATAACCGTTGAAGCAATCAATACCCAGAAACCAGATTTTAATAAGTCAGGGGTTAAAGTTTTAAAAGAATCAAATACCAGGGCAGGTAATAAAATACCCAAGACAATACTGATGAGTTGTCCCCGGTTTTCATCTGTAATCATCTTTTTCCGGTAAGCAAAAACACCAATTAATAAATTCAGTAAGAATGTTAATTGTAAATCGAGCATCTGAAAGAACTGTTCCAAAAGATCACCTTCTTCTTTCTTTTTTAAAATTTTACATACTAGATTATCATAGCAAATAATTAGAGCCTCTACAAATCAAAGACTTATAGGTTATGACGCTGAAAAAAGGGTGGTTGACCTCCCTGTTTATTTTATAAAGGATCGTTTATTCAATAGTCTTGCACGGCTCATCTGCCCGAATTTGTTGAGCAAAAGGTCTAAATTCAATGAAACGTAACAGGGAGCGTGTTATAATAACTATGCAAATAGTCACGGGAGGTAGACATGAGTAAACTGATTATTAATTCAGATGATTTTGGCTATGGACGAGCGATTAATCATGCGGTGATCGATACCTATCAAGAAGGAATTTTGACGTCAACGACCTTGATGACCAACACACCCGGCTTTGAACAAGCGGTGGAGTTGGCGAAAAAGAACCCTAAATTAGGTGTAGGTGTTCATCTGGTTTTAACCCACTTAAAGCCCTTAAGAGATGATGTGCCTTCGTTAGTCGATGAAACGGGTTATTTTTATCGTCCCGATGCTTATCGCGCGGGCCTTGCGATCGCTGATTCTGCTGAATTATATAAAGAGTGGGAGACGCAGATTGAAAAAGTATTCGCCGCCGGTATTCAACCGACCCATTTAGATAGTCACCATAATGCCCATCTATTTAATGAACACCACGAAGAGGTGCTGTTAGCGCTCGCTCAAAAATATCGTTTGCCGCTTCGAGGGAACTTAGAAACCGATCAAGCTTATCAAACGACGACTTACTTTGAACCTTCATTTGATACGGTAAGCGTTTTAGAACCTTTTGAACAAGAACAGTATTTAAAAAGTTTGCTGGAACGAATTAAAACACACGAATCGACGGAGATTATGTGTCATGTAGGATATGTGGACGAAGAATTGCTGAAACAATCTTCTTTTGCTGAACCTCGTGTGCATCAAGTTGAGATGCTCATCGATTCGCCTTTTGCCCAGCGTATTCGAGAAGATGAAGCTATTGAGCTGGTAACCTTTGCCGATATTTAATCCACCGTGGAATGTTTAGTCAAAATAAAAAAGGTGTTTTCCTAGAATTTTCTAGAAAAATGCCTTTTTTTGATTGGACCCGGTCGTCTTACGCACGAAAGTATTTGTTTAGAGTGCTGTTACACGATCCGTAGGGCGCATCGTTAGTGATTTTTCTATCCTCGTTAGTGATTTTTCCTCCTTTTTATTTCTTAAATTTTTTCAAAATAAATTCCCACAAATTATTCTAAAATAATCACTGAATACCGTTGAATTCACTGCGTATTTCTAGTAAAGTTATAGTATCTACGTGAAACATTTTACTGTTTCACGATTGACGAAATAAGGAGCATAAAGTATGAATCCAGAGCTTTTTCAAGCGACTTTAGAAAAAGAAGATTTTCCAATTAACGCTCGTAAAATGGAACAATTTAAACAATATTTATTATTATTACAAGAATGGAACAATAAAATTAATTTAACAGCCATCACAGAAGACGATGAAGTGTATTTAAAACATTTTTATGATTCGTTAACATTGGCTCGTTTTTATAATTTTGAACAAAAAGATACGGTCACCCTCTGTGATGTAGGTTCAGGAGCAGGTTTCCCGAGTATTCCCTTAAAAATTATGTACCCAGAAATTGAAATTACGATTGTGGATTCGTTGAAAAAACGAATTAACTTTTTAGAAATTTTAGTGGATACTTTAGACCTTGATCAAGTGCACCTCTACCATGATCGGGCGGAAGATTTTGGACAAAAGAAAGCCTTTCGAAACGCCTTTGATCTCGTGACTGCTCGCGCAGTCGCTCGGATGAGTGTCTTAGCTGAATTTTGCTTACCAATCACTAAAGTAGGGGGAACGTTCGTAGCGATGAAAGGTGCGAAAGCATCAGAAGAATTGAACGCGTCGAAAAAAGCGATCAAATTACTTGGTGGTAAAACACAAACGGTTGAAACGTTTGAATTACCAGAAGATGCGGGCGAACGTAGTATTATTTTTATTAATAAAAATAAGAAAACACCGAAAAAATACCCGAGAAAACCTGGAACACCTAACCGCAATCCGTTATAAAATGAACCAAGCTCGTCGAAATTTACGAAATTGTTGCTAGAAAGCATAGATATTGGAGGAAACAACATGGGGAGAGTTATAGCAGTCGCAAACCAGAAAGGTGGCGTTGGAAAAACGACGACCACCATTAATCTAGGAGCTTCGTTAGCTGATTCTGGAAAAAAAGTACTGCTTGTCGACAGTGATGCGCAAGGTAACGCGACAAGTGGTCTTGGAGTCAGTAAGGGCGAAGTGGAAGTAGACATTTATGATATCTTAATTAACGAAACACCAATCAGTGAAGTGATTGTAAAATCAAGTCGAGAAGATATGGATCTCGTACCGGCATCCATTCAACTGGCGGGGGCTGAAGTGGAACTTTCAACTATGGATCATCGAGAAACGCGTTTGAAAAAAGCGCTCGATGAAGTTCGAGAAGCGTATGATTATATTTTAATTGATTGTCCCCCTTCTTTGGGTCATTTAACGATTAATGCCTTTACAGCCAGTGATTCTGTGCTGATTCCCGTGCAATGTGAGTATTATGCGTTGGAAGGGCTCAGTCAATTACTGAATACCGTGCGCTTAGTGCAAAAACATTTTAATAACCAATTAAAAATCGAAGGCGTGCTGTTAACCATGCTGGACCGCCGAACAAATTTAGGTTATGAAGTGGTCGACGAAGTGAAGAAATATTTCCATGAAAAAGTATATGAAACAATTATTCCACGTAATATTCGCTTGTCAGAAGCGCCTAGTTATGGTCTTTCAATTGTGGATTTTGACAAACAATCAATCGGTGCAAAAACATATGAAGATTTAGCAAAGGAAGTGTTAAGTCACAATGAGCACTAAAAAAAGAAAAGGTCTCGGTCAAGGAATTAACGCGTTGTTTCCGGAAGAGTCTCTGTTAGAAGAAGAATCACTAAAAGGGGAAGAAACAGTAGAGCAAATCCCTGTCGATGATATTCGTTCGAACCCTTACCAACCACGGAAGAATTTTGATCCAGAAGCGTTGGAGGAGTTGGCAGAATCTGTTCGACAAAATGGTGTTTTACAGCCGATCATTGTGCGTAAATCGAGTGCGAAAGGTTATGAGTTAGTCGCAGGAGAACGTCGTCATAAAGCTTCTATCCTCGCTGAATTAGACACCATTCCGGCCATTGTCCGTGATTTGAATGAAGAGTTTATGATTCGTTATGCCATTTTAGAAAACCTTCAGCGTGAAGACTTAACAGCTTTGGAAGAAGCGGACGCTTACCAGTTAATGATGGATAAATTGTCTTTAACGCAAGAAAAAGTAGCGGATGCTTTAGGGAAAAGTCGTTCGCATGTCGCGAACCATTTACGCTTACGGACTTTACCGGATGAAGTGAAGCAGCTTATTACCGACAATAAACTTTCTATGGGGCAAGCTCGAACGTTAAGATCACTCGGTGATGAAAAACAAGTGATTGCCTTAGCCAAGAAAGCTGTGAAAGAACATTTAACCGTGCGTCAACTGGAAAAAATAGTTTCAGATATTAAAAAAGATGGCGAAAAGCCCAAAGAAAAACCAAAACAGAAGCGAAAATCGCCTTTTGTGCGCGAATATGAAAGTCGTTTAATGGATAAATTTGGCACAGATGTCAACATTAATGAACAAGGCGAAAAAGGTAAAATTCAAATCGAGTACACTTCTCAAAGTGATTTGAATCGTATCTTGATTGATGTTTTAGACATTGATTTAGACGCTTAATATCGATAAAATAAAGAATGCACGATCAATGACTTGAATGAATTGAAGGAGGGCGAGGAATGACTAATCAATCTTATGAATTACATGATATCGTAGAGATGAAGAAACAACACCCTTGTGGGGAGAATCGCTGGGAAATTGTCCGTATGGGGGCTGACATTCGGATTAAATGTTTAGGTTGTGGGCAATTAGTTATGATGCCGCGCCGTGAATTTAATCGGAAGTTGAAGAAAGTACTAGAAAAAGAATAAAATTTAAAAAGAGTTAGACAGTAAGAAAGGTGAATATTAAAATATGGCTTTAACAGCAGGTATCGTCGGTTTGCCAAATGTGGGCAAATCGACGTTATTTAACGCAATAACGAAAGCAAGTGTGGAAGCAGCAAACTATCCCTTTGCAACGATTGATCCCAACGTAGGAATTGTAGAGGTTCCTGATAATCGCTTAGAACGATTGGCAGAAATTGTAGATCCAAAGCGAGTCCTGCCAACGACTTTTGAGTTTACAGATATCGCCGGAATTGTTGAAGGGGCGAGTGAAGGAGAAGGGCTAGGAAATAAATTCTTGGCTAATATCCGTGAAGTTGACGCGATTGTACATGTGGTCCGAGCGTTTGATGATGATAATGTCACACACGTTTCTGATCAAGTAAGCCCAGCGGACGATATTGAAACAATCAACCTTGAATTGACGCTTGCTGATTTAGAATCTGTTACTAAACGCTATGACCGTGTAAGCAAACAAGCAAGATCAGGAGATAAAGAAGCGATCGAAGAGTTAGCTATTTTTGACCGCATCAAACCTGCTTTAGAAGAAGGACAACCTGTTCGGACGCTTGATTTTGACGAAGAAGAACAAAAAATTGTAGATGGTTTATTTTTACTAACCAGTAAACCTGTCTTATATGTGGCAAACGTTGCAGAAGACGAAATGGCAGATCCAACGGCAAGTCCACACTATCAAACCATTAAGGAAATCGCGGAAGCAGAAGGGGCCGAAGTTGTAGGGATTTCAGCAGAAATCGAACAAGAACTTTCGGCATTAGAAGATGAAGAACGCGATATGTTCTTAGAAGACTTAGGGGCTTCAGAACCTGGTTTAAACCGTTTGATCCGTAAATCTTATGAATTATTAGATTTAGGCACTTTCTTTACAGCGGGTGTACAAGAAGTTCGTGCTTGGACCTTTGTTAAAGGAATGAAAGCTCCTCAAGCAGCTGGAGTTATTCATACGGACTTTGAACGTGGTTTTATTCGTGCTGAAACAATTTCGTACGAAGACTATGATAAATACGAAGGCGAAAAAGGCGCGCGTGAAGCGGGAAGAATGCGTCAAGAAGGTAAAGATTATGTCGTGCAAGATGGCGATGTTATGCTGTTCCGCTTTAATGTTTAATGTTTTAAAATTAACCGAGAGAAAGGAGCAGTTCATTGTTTAATCGAAAGAAAGAAGAAGAAAATAACGAAGAAGTGATGAGTTTAGAAACAACGAAACAACAAAATAAAGAACTCCATCAACAGTTAACGAATAAAAACCAAGATTATATGTTTCAATTAGATAATCGTTTAAATGAGTTAGGCTATCATTCCGTAAAAAAAGCTTATGTGTTTAATAATATGTATCAAGAAATTATTACTGCACAAAAATCGTCTATCCCAGCTAAGAGAATTTACGGGACAGTGACGGAACAAGCAGATAATATTTTAGGGAAGAATGTCGATATCCCCGAAGAAGAACAAGAAAAATCGCCAACCTGGATGCTGTACATGGATGGTGCTTTGCTTATGGGAGGATTATTTGGCATTGTTAACGGAATAAGTGCTTGGCGCTCAGCGGATACGCAAGTCGGCCTCTTTCAAGTGCTGATCAACTTCTTAGTGGGTGGTTTAGCCATACTTGTATTAACAAAATATGCACCAAAACCGGGGCAATCAAAAGGTCTCCTGAAATATATCCTGGCAACAATCGCCGTGATGTTCTTTTGGGTATTAATTATTACCTTTGCTTTTGCCATTATTCCCGACGTGCTTAATCCACCACTTCCAGGCCCATGGATCATTGGAATCGCTGTGGTTGCACTCATTGCCAGATGGTATCTCAAACGAAAACTCGATATTCAAGGAACACTCTTTTAATAAAGGAAAAGCGGCTTGTGATCCAAGTCGCTTTTTTTATTTCATTCCCTATATTTTTTAGTTATAATGAAACGGATCTATCTTATGATTAGAAAGGAGCGGATTGAATGCTTGATGGTTATCCTTTGCGCAAATATGATTGGAAAGATTGGTTATTTATGATCTTAACCTCATCTTTAGTGTTGCAGATTGTAGCTGTTTTTATCTTATCTTTTTCCGCGGAATTAGCAACAGACGGCATAACGCCTGAAATGTTGACTAAAATATCGATCGATGGCACAGTTTATGGAACGATTATAAGTCTACCGATTACTTTATTGGTTGTTTATTGGTTGAAAATTCCATTATTTAACAGAAAACAAGTCGGAAAAAGAAAGTCTTTCATTTTACGAGGCCTAACCAAAGAAGATTGGTCTTTCTTGGTAAAATATATTCCCATTTCTTATCTCTTATACCTATTGGGGAATATTGTCGTCGTGTTTTTATTTGGCGAAGCGGAAGCTGCGAATCAAGTGGCTATCGAATCTCTTTTTGGTTATGTACCGGTTTGGGTAATGTTTGTGATGATTGTTATTGTCGCACCCATTGCCGAGGAATTGCTTTTTAGAGGTTTAATATTATTCCCCGGAGATCGCTTGGACACGACATGGACACGGACGATTATCAGCGCCATCTTGTTTGGTGTCATTCATGGGCCGACCCATATTACCACGGCTTATACATATATTGGAATGGGCCTTATCTTCTCTTGTGCCGCGAAGAAAACAAAAACAATTGAAGCAGCGATTGTTTATCATTTCTTAAATAATCTGTTAGGGTTCATTGCAATTATTGCGATTACTTAAAAAAATAAAACTTCCTTTTACAATGAGCACTGTCTCTGTAAAAGGAAGTTTTTCGTTTATTAAAGGGATGGATCTGAAGCAGCGTGTTCGATTTCATGATTGAGCAATGAGATTTTATTCTCTAATCCTCCACCATATCCGGTCAGCGATCCATCAGATCCTACTACACGATGACATGGGCAAACGATGGATAGAGGATTGCTTCCCACAGCGCCACCCACTGCTTGCGCTGATTTTTGATCACGGCCGATCATCTTTGCAATCTCGAGGTAGCTAGCCGTTTCCCCATAAGGGATTTGATATAAAGCCTCCCAAACCTTCTTTTGAAAATCAGTTCCTTGAATATCTAAGGGTAGATCGAACACTTTACGTTGACCGGCAAGGTACTCTTCAAATTGTTTCGTATAAGGCTTGATCTGTTCCGAGTCAGAGATTAATTTACTATTTGGATAATATTTCATCTGCCAGCTTACAACATCATTCAAATTATCCGTCACATGGCTGACATAACTTAACCCATCATCCGTCGCCACAATATAACCAGACCAAACAACACTTTCAATTTTATCAATATAAAGATTATCCATGGTTTCACCTCGTCTCCGTTTCTTTATCTCTATTTTACCATAAGAAAACCCTCCAAGTGTGGAGAATCCATTAACTTATCGAAATATCTCACTCAAATTGGATTAGAGCAAAACAAACAGAGAATATCTCGCTCAAAACGGATTAGATCGAAACAAACAGAGAATATCTCGCTCAAAACGGATTAGAGCGAAACAAACAGAGAATATCTCGCTCAAAACAGATTAGAGCGAAACAAACGGAAAATATCTCGTTCAAAACAGATTAGAGCGAAACAAACAGAGAATATCTCGCTCAAAATGAATTTGAGCGAAACAAATCAAAAATATCCTGCTCAAATTGAATATCAGCGAAATAAACATAAAAGTAGCAAGAAAGACTTCCATTTACAAGAAGCCAAAAAAATAATGTCGATGAATTTCTTCTTTCATCGACATTATTTCCCCTTATAACACTTATTTTAATTTATCTAACATCGTCACTAAATAAACAATGCCTTGATAGAAATCTTCTAAACGAATATTTTCATTAGGCGCGTGCACGTCTGATTTTGCCCAACCAACGCCGGTTCCCATGACGGGCACATTTAAAAATTTATCGAAACCGTACATTGGGCCACCACCGGCTGAGTTTGGCTCAAGGACAACATTCCCTTTACCATAAACTTCTTCGGCAGTTTCCACCACAATATCGACGTATGGATCCTCTAAATCTGTACGGAAAGGTTCAAGTTGCGTTAATAGTTCAATTTGAACATCCTCGAAACCATGTTCGTCTAAATGAGCACGCAGTAATTTTTCTACTTCAGAAGCCGTATAACCAGGAACTAAACGGAAATCTAATTTCGCACGTGCTGTTTTCGGTAGGACGGTTTTTGTTCCTTCTCCTGTGTAACCCGATTCCAACCCACTAATCGTTAGTGTCGGATAGAAGACAAGCGCTTCTTGTGGGGTGTAGTCTAATCCATCTGTAATTAAAGGATGTTTTAGACCATAAACGGCTTTTTCAGATTCTTCGTCAAATGGAATCTTTTGAACCACTTCTCGTTCTTTTTCAGTCGGTTCAGTCATTAAATCATAAAAACCATCAATAATAATTTCATTATCTGGTGTGCGGAGACTGGCTAAAGCGTGGACTAAACGCCAAGCGGCATTGTCAACGATGGCCCCTTTCGATGAATGGATATCGGTATCGGCCCCATCTACCCAGACATCAAAGTAAGCAATCCCTTTAATTCCACCGGAAAGAACAATATCTCCATCCGCATTTTTACCGCCGCCTTCCCAGAAACAAACATCTGCAGCTAACAGATCCGCATACTGTTCGATATAAGCGTCGATATTCGGGCTGCCGATTTCTTCTTCACCTTCGACAATAAACTTCACATTGACGGGTAGGCCGTCATCCGACTCCTGCAATAATTTTAAAGCATAGAGACGAGCCATTAGTTCCCCTTTATCATCAGAAATGCCTCGCGCGACTAATAGATCTCCTTTTCTAGTTAATTCAAAAGGAGGGGTTTCCCATTCAGCTAAAGGTTCTTCTGGTTGTACATCATAGTGATTATAAAAGAGAATCGTTTTTTCTTTATTCCCACCAGGACCTGCTTCAAAAAAACCATAAACTAAAGGGAAACTATTATTTAAATCATCTAATATACGCGCCTCGCCACCTAAATCTTCAAACATACCGGCAACATATTCAGCTGTTTCTTGCAGTTGACGTCCTTGAGTAGAGACACTTTCTAGCGCTAAAAATTCCTCAAAGGGCTTTTTATTTCCTGCGACTAACTGTTGAACTTCTTCTAAAGATACTTTTTCTGACATGCATATTTTCCTTTCTAATGTTAAAAAAATTTATTCTACAAATTCCCATTCGTGAAGATCCACTAAAGAGGCCGGGTGAAATTCTTGAATACCGCCTTTTAAATTTTTGTTTTGAACGGAATAAACAGATTCACTATAGAGTGGAATGGCTGGCAGATCTTCTTTAAAGAGTTCTTGCACTTCTTGATAAATAGGATAACGAAGTTCAGGATCTACTTCTTCGATCCCAGCGACCAGTAGAGCGTCCATTTCTTCTGAACTGTAATTCGCATGGTTAGAAGCACCGCCTGTCCCGACAAAAGATGTAATATCTGGATCATAATCATGTCCCATGCCGTACATACCAATATCGAAATCTCCATCACGTAAAAAGCTCATCCAAGTGGTAAAGTCATATTGTGTTTGGGTGACTTCTATCCCAAGGGCTTCTAGTGCTTGTTGAACTAAATCAGCATTTTGTTCGCGAATGGTGTTTCCAGTCGGCACGCCTAACTCTACGGGTTGACTAAAGTCAAAATCTGCTTCTTCCAGCAATTCTTTCGCTTTTTCAGGATCGTATGGATAAGGTTCTAAACTTTCATCTCGATAACTATTCTCTGAATAATAAGAAGCAGGGAACGTTTCACCGTTTCCAAGCAGTAGATTCTCCACCGACATTTCAAAATCTATCGCATGAGCAAAGGCTTGTCGTACTCGAACATCTTCAAAGCGTGGATCCTCATGATTAATGACGAGGTATTGCACATTAGGACTTGCTCCTTTTTCGACGACCAGATCTTCTTCGGCTTCAACCAGTGGAATATTATGGTGTGGAATATCTCCAAAACCACCTTGAGAAATCATATCAATGCTGCCAGCTTGTAATTCTGTCACCATCGCTTCATTCGACAAGACTCGGATATAGATATCTTTAATTTTCGGAGCCCCGCGGTAATAATCTTCGTTTGCGGTCATGTGGAGATAGTTTTCATCTTGATACTCAACAAATTTATAAGCGCCATTAAACACAGTCGGATTTGTTGCGGGCTCGGAAGTGTGTAATTCAGCTTTTGGAATCTCACCAAAAACATGTTCCGGCGCGATGATCACTCCAGTTCCGAGGAATTCAGAAATATAATTGATATCCACGGGTTCTTTAGTGGTTAATTCTAAAGTATGCTCATCGACCACTTGGACACCTTCGAGCTCTTCCGTTCCTTCGGCCATTTTACCTGCATCATCGGTACCTTCTAACATGCCAATTTTGGCAGCCATCGAAGTTAACGTATCCGGATGAGCAATTGTATTCAGTGTAAAAGCCACGTCTTCAGCTATAACTGGTTCGCCATCGGTCCAATGGGCTTCAGGGTTTAAGCGAACAGTGAATGTTTGATTATCTTCGGTTTCAAATTCTCCCAATCGTGGCACAAATTCGGTAGCACTTGTTTGATTTAATAGCGTTTCATAGAAAAATTTCATAGCCCATTGTTCAGAAGCTCCTTGAGCGAAAAAAGGATTTTGCGAACTAGGGGCATTGGACATGCCGATAATCAAGACATCGTCTCCTAAAGAATCGATATCTAACTCTTTGGTTGCAACGGCTTCACTTTCAGCATTTTCACTGAGGTCGGGTAATTCCTCCCCACAAGCAAATAAAAATAAACTAAAAGTAAAAGCAAAAATGAGCAAAGACCACCTCTTAAATTGTTTCATTGAACTTCTCCTTTCCATAGATCAGCAATTTCATTAAAATAAAAAGAGCCACCATCCGCTACTGAATGGGGCTCTAGTGTGTCCCATTCTTTCAATCAAAGTCGAATAGGACCTACCAGCATTAGAAAATCTAATGAGTATAAGTCCGATTATTTAATAATAATGACTAAATTATTTTGGAAGACTTTAAATGTTTTCATGGGATGACCTCTTTTTAATTTGTTTTTAATGATGTTCTAATATTAACAAATTGCATTTTCTTTTACAATACTTATTAAGCATTTTGTAGTAATTGTTCATATTTAGCTTGATAATCTTCAATTTCATCGGCATGACAGTAAACAAAATGCTCGGGTGCAATTTCATACATAGCAACTTCTTCATTCTCTTCGTACTGATGAGTGGAGCGATCATAGCTGACTCGTTCTCGGTATCTTTCTTCTTCAGGGTCAGCGACAGGGATAGCGGATAATAGCGACTCTGTATAAGGATGGAGAGGCGCTTTATATAATTCATTAGAAGGCGCAATCTCAAGGAGTTTTCCACTGTTCATCACCCCAATACGGTCACTGATAAAACGGACCATCGATAAATCATGCGCGATAAATAGATAAGTTAAATTCATACTTTCCTTTAACTCAATCAATAAATTGACTACTTGGGCTTGAATGGAGACATCCAAAGCGGAAATGGCTTCATCTGCGATAATGAGCTCAGGTTCTACAGCTAGCGCTCGCGCAATGCCCACACGCTGACACTGTCCGCCTGATAATTCTTTAGGATAACGATTGGTAAAAGAAGGATCCAAACCAACAGCTTGAATGAGCGCTTTGACTATTTGCTCTCGTTCTTGGCGGTTTTCCCCGATATGATGTACCTCGAGCGCGCCCTTTATCGTATTCCCCACCGTTAACCGAGGATTTAAAGAGGCGTAAGGATCTTGGAAAATCATTTGCATCGCATTCCGAAAATCTAATAATTCTTTACGCTTACGAACTTCTTCAATATTTTGGCCTTTAAATAAAACTTCCCCGGATGTAATTTCTTCTAACTTGAGGAGGGTACGGCCAGTTGTTGATTTGCCGCTTCCTGATTCTCCTACTAGGCCAAAGGTTTCTCCTTCATAAATATTAAAAGAGATATCGTCAATTGCTTTGACCTCATCTTTTTTCCCCGCGTTAAAATACTTCTTTAAATTTCTTACTTCAATCATGGCTTTCTTTTCTTGTTTATCCATGGAGACCACCTCCAACTAGGGCTGCTTTTTCTGGATGTAAAGCTAAAAATTTTTCGTTTCGTTTTTGAATGCTTGCCGGTGGTTGCACTTGAGGCGAATCTGGGTGTAGTAACCAGGTTTTCGCGTAATGAGTCTCAGATACTTTAAACATTTCCGGTTCTTCCACAAAATCGATCTTTAAAGCAAATGCATTTCTAGGAGCAAAAGCGTCACCTTTTGGCTCGTATAACAAATTTGGGGGCGAACCGGGGATAGTGTAAAGTTCGGTCTGGCTTTCGTCCACGCTTGGAATAGAAGCGAGTAAGCCCCAAGTGTATGGATGCTTCGGATTATAGAAAATTTCATCATCCGTTCCAATCTCGACAATCTGACCAGCATACATCACGGCAATCCGGTTGGCCATTTGAGCGACGACGCCTAAGTCATGGGTAATGAAAATGATTGAAGTCTCAATCTCATCTTTTAACTCATTCATAATTTCTAAAATCTGGGCTTGAATCGTCACATCTAAAGCCGTCGTTGGTTCATCAGCAATGAGTATTTTAGGTTCGCAGGCGAGGGCGATCGCAATCATCACTCGTTGGCGCATCCCTCCTGAAAACTGATGCGGAAAGTGTTTGTGGGTTTCTTCTGGGTTTTTAATCCCTACGAGTCGCATCCATTCAATGGCGCGTTCAAGGGCTTTTTCTTTAGTATAATCTAAATGTTTAATCATCGGTTCTGCAATTTGTTTGCCGACAGATAACGTTGGGTTCAACGAAGTCATCGGATCTTGGAAAATCATCGAAATATCTTTGCCGCGGATTTTTTCCATTTCCGCTTCTGATATTTTTAGTAAATCTTTTCCGTTAAAAAGAATTTCGCCGCTTTCAATAACCGTATTCTTTTTAGGCAACAAGCCATTAATGGCTTTCGTTGAGACGGATTTTCCTGAACCTGATTCGCCAACAATCGCTAAAGTCTCGCCGCGCTTGAGGTCAAAGTTCACGCCGCGAACGGCCTTAACTTTCCCGTCAAACGTCTTAAAGGAGATTGCTAAATTCTTTACTTCTAATATTGTTTCTTTCGACATACTCCACCTCTTCATTATCGTTTAAACTGTTTAATCCATCGTTATTATTTTTATTCTTCAAAATACCATTCGTGTACATCATTTGTTGTCGCTTGGAAAAACGGTTTTGCTCCACCCACTAACTGTTGATCTTTGATGATATACTCTGCTTCCGTATAGAGGGGGATCGCGGGTAGGGTCTCTGCAAAATATTCTTGCATCTCATCATAGACGGGTTTTCTCTCTTCAAACGAGATCCCTTTATTTCCTTCTTCCAAATACTGTTCCAATACAGGGTCTGATATGCTGCCGTAATTTGAGGCTCCGCCTGTCCCGAATTGGTTGTGAACGTCGGGTTCATACGTATGAGAAAGCCCAACAAAACCAATATCGAAATTCCCTTCGCGTACTGTATTTAACCAAGTGGTGAAGTCATAACGTTCTTGTTCGACCGTGACACCTATATCTTGTAGCCATTGTTGCGTTAAATCAGCCATCTGTTCGCGCGCTACATTCCCCGTTGGTACAACCATTTGTACCGGTTCATTAAAGTCAAAATCAGCGGCTTCTAGTAGTCGTTTGGCTTCTTCAGGGTCATAAGGAATCCCTTCAATCGCTTCATTTTTATAAGGGTTCATGGAAGTATAGATCGTTTCTGTAATTTCACCGTTGCCATGTAGTAAATTTTCAAACGCTAATTCTTGATCAATTGCGTAAGCTAAGGCGCGACGGACTTGAGGGTCGGCGAATCGTTCACGATCATGATTGATAGTCATGTATTGAATACCATTCCCGATGGAACTTTCAACAGTTAGATGTTCAACTTCTTGAATTAAAGGAATATCTTCATCAGGAACCACGCCGATTCCAGCGCCAGCAGTCATATCAATGTTTCCTGCTTGTAATTCAGTCACGATCGAAACCCCATCGAGGACTCTTAAATAAATATCTTGAATATGTGGAGCTCCCCGATAATAATTTTCATTCGCCGTTAAATGTAGATAGTTATCTTCTTTGTTTTCTACAAATTGGTAAGGCCCTCCAGTAACGGTCGGATGCATAGCGGGTTCTGCGGTGTGCATCTCCGCTGGCTCAAATTCACCAAAGACATGTTCCGGCGCAATAAGAACTGAAAAACCTAAAAATTCTGAAAGATAATTGAGATCCACGGGTTCTTTTGTTTCAATCTCCATTGTGAAATCGTCAAGGATCGTTAAACCCGTTAGTTCTTCCTGATCTTCTACGCGTTTGCCTGAATCATCTGTCCCTTCAATCATGGCGACATTCATCGCTAACGAAGTTAAAGTATCAGGATCAGCGATGGTATTAATTGTAAACGCAACGTCTTTCGTCGTAATCGGTTCCCCATCGCTCCAAGTCGCCTCTTCAACTAAAGTAAGTAAAAATGTTTGGTTGTCGTCGGTCGTAAATTCTCCTAAACGAGGCTCAAATTCTGTAGGTCCTTCCATATTTAATAGCGTTTCATAAAAAAATCTTTGTGCATAAGTCGAAACCAGGCCGTTTTTATAAAACGGATTAAAAGAATCGATATTATTTGAAACACCAATAATTAAAGCGTCATCGTCATTAGCAATATCGAGCGTGCTTTCCTCGGTTGCAGTATTTGAAGACACGTCGGGTAACTCTTCTGCACAAGCACTAAGTAGTAATAAAAAGATTGTTAAAATGGGTAATAAGAGTTTTTGTTTTTTCATTAAACTTTCCACCTTTAACTTTTAGTTTCGCCTTCAATCGCTTCTCGGAGACCTTCGCCAATAAAGTTCACACAGAGTACAGTAATAAAAATTAGAATTCCTGCCGGTACCCACCGCCATGGTTGAGTGGTGAGGACGTTTAGGGATTGCGCCTCCGCTAAAATATTCCCCCAGCTCGGTCGTGGCGGCTCCACACCAACCCCTAAGAAACTTAAGGAAGATTCCGTCAAAATATTATTCGCGACGCCGAATGTGGCATTGACAAGAATAGGCGATAATAAATTTGGAAGAATATGCTGGAATAAAATAGCAGGTGTTGAATAACCCGTAGCAATTGCAGCATAGACAAAGTCTTGCGATTTTAACCTTAAAACTTCTCCTCGGACAATTCGCGCTAAGCGAGGCCAGCCGAGAACGCCCATAATGATAGTGACTGTCCAGAGCCCTGAATTTAAAATCGAAACAAAAGTCAGGACAACGAGGAAATAGGGAAAGGATTGGAAAGCCTCTGTAATCCGCATAATGATCGAATCGACCAAGCCACCAAAGTAACCAGCGATCAGGCCAAGTGTTGTACCCACGACGACATAAATAGCTACCGACCCAAATCCAACAATTAAGGAAACTTGGGTGCCATGAATGAGTCGAGTAAGCACATCTCGTCCCACGCTGTCCGTTCCGAGTAAGTGTTCACCATAAGGAGCAGCTTGGAACTGACCGACTGTTTGGTCTCGTGGGAAAGGGGCCAGCACATTTGCGAAAAGAGCCATTAAAATAATTAAAATAAAAATAACTAAACTAGTGACCGCTAACTTATTTTTGAAAAAACGTTTAGCGATTGTTTTGGTAAAACTTTCTGATTCTTGTCCGAGTTTTTCTTGCTGTTTGTGATAAATCTCATCTTGTAAGCCACCACCAGCAAATTGAAAAAGCTCTTTTGATGTTTGATTTTCTGCCATTTACACTCAACTCCTTTAATCGTATTGAATTCTTGGATCAATCACTGCATATAAAATATCGACAACAAGGTTCGCAACCAGTACAACGACGGCAGAAAGCATGGTCACCCCAAGAATAATGGGATAATTTCTTTGCTGAATAGCAGTCATAGTTAGTGAGCCTAAACCCGGCCAACTAAATACTTGTTCCGTAACAATGGCACCACCGACCAGTTTTGGTAAGTCGGTTCCAATTACCGTAATAATCGGAATCAAAGAATTTCGAATGCTATGGAAAGTAAATACTTCCTGCGCGTTTAATCCTTTAGCGACAGCTGTCCGGATATAGTTTTGTTCGTAAACATCAATGGTGGTTGAGCGCATGTACCGCGTCATATTGGCCATATAGGCGACAGATAAAACAATAACGGGCAAAATCATGTGCTGGATCACAATTCCAAAGGTTGGCTCGGTACCTAGCGGAAACATACCGCCTGTCGGTAACCAACCTAATTCCACCCCGAAAATATAAACTAAAGAAAGACCGAAGAAAAAGGAAGGAATCGAAATCCCTAAAAATGAAACCGCCGTAATGGATGAATCCACCCAAGTGCCTTTTTTTCTTCCACTTAACAAGCCTAACGGAATTCCCACGATGTAAGCTAAGACAAGGGCAGCCCCCATGAGTAAAACAGTAGGTCCCACCCGCTCGGCTAAAATTTGAGTGACCGGCATATTATTAGAAAATGAATAGCCTAAATGCCCTCGTAAAACTTGTGATAACCAACTGAAATACTGAACGTAAAGCGGTTGGTCCAAACCTAAGGCTGTACGCGTCGCTTCAATCTGTTGTTGGGTAGTATCTGGTGTAATATATAAGTCCGCTGCATCTCCAGGCGCTAACTGAAGCATGAGAAATGCCCCTAGTGAAATAATGAGTAACACCGGAATCGCAGTTAGGATGCGTTTAAAAATATACTTTAGCAATAATCTCTCTCCTCACTTCTAAAAATTATGATGAATCCTGTGCTCAAAAATATTTAAAATTAATTCCTTATAAAACAAAAAACCTCCCATACTATAAATATAGAATGGGAGGTGATTTCGAGGTCCCATTTTATGATGTATCGCAAATAGGGCCTTCGTATTTTCGAAATTTCCGAAAAACGCTAGCCCTGCTCAAAAATATAAAAAAATAAATTGCGCTGCAACATAATATCCAACCTCACACTGTTTTTATAGTTAGAATTAAATTTCTATTAATATACAGTAAAAGAAATAGGAACTCAACACAAAATGAGAAATAAATTAGAAAGAAAAACAGATAAACAACCTTATTTTGTAGCTTTTAAGTTTATGTGATGAACATGTAAGGGGTTACTATATATTAGATATTTTAATCTATAATTAATGTAAAAACTTAAATGTTTATAAAATAGACTGCCTCTTTAAACAAATAGTTATTGAAAGTTAAACGCCATCCTTTTAAAATGAAGTTGTTTCGCTCAAAATGAATTACAGCGAAACAAATGGAAAATATCTCGCTCAAAATGAATTACAGCGAAACAAATGGAAAATATCTCGCTCAAAACGGATTACAGCGAAACAAACGGAGAATATCTCGCTCAAAATGAATTACAGCGAAACAAACAGAAAATGTCTCGCTCAAAACAAATTTCACCAAAACAAATTTCACCAAAACAAATGAAAAATACGCTCTCAGACCGATTAATAACTCCGAAAAAACTAAAAAATCAGGAGGTTTTTTTGAGCCAATAGTTTGAAAAGGTCTAAATTAAAAGTTATATGCTTTTATGCTACAATTATTTTGAAATTTATATAGAAGAGTAAACTTAGGATGATATTGAAAGAGGGAAGAAATTGGAAAAATATAAGGAACTGGTTCCTGGTCGACGAATTATGAAAACGACAATTGCTGTTCTCATTAGTGTGCAGTTATTTTATTTTTTAGGACATTATGACCCTGTGCACGCAGCACTTGCCTGTATTTTAACGATGAGAACAACAAGCGCTGAAACAAAATCGACGGGTATCAACCGGATTATAGGGACGTTAATCGGAGGGGTTTCTTCTTATGCTTGTTTGCTTCTGTTACAGTCCTTTAATGTAGGAAGTACTTCTAATTTTGCGCCCTTGGCTGTTGCAATTTTCGTGATGCTGTCGCTCTCCCTTTGTAAAGTGTTAAAATTAGCCCCTTATGCGATGACAATTTCGGCTGTGGTTACAGCGGTGACTTTACTGTCGCATAATGAGAGCCATTTAGATGCTTTATCCTATGTGACGATCCGGATTATTGAAACCTTTGTAGGCTTTCTCATCGCTTACTTTGTCAATAAACGACTGCTCCCTAGACGTAAAAAAACAGAGAGTGAGTCGGCTAAATAGTTAAGAATAGATAGAACTAAAATGCAAACATAAGGAGCTGGAATGACAATGTGTTTGGTCACTTTTATAAAAGACGGACACCCCGATTATCCGTTGATTTTTGTAGCCAATCGTGATGAAGCTTATGATCAACCGGCAGTCGCTTTACATCGCTGGGTCGACGCTCCAGCAGTGACGGCGGGAATGGATCTAAAAGCGTTCGGGACTTGGCTCGGCTATACAGATAGTGGACGATTTATTGCGGTACTAAATCATCCCTTTACCGACTGGAAGCCAACAACAAACTCGCCCCGTTCGCGCGGCCAATTGCTACGTGATTATTTGACGAAAAATATGACGATGACAGATTTTGAAAAATACTTAGAGACGAATCGGACGCAATATCACGGGTTTCACTTACTGTATGGGACCTTTTCAGATTTACGCTATTATTCAAATATTGAAAATACTTTTCAAGCGTTTGAACCGGGGATTCACTGCTTAGCTAATACGTTTGATGATTTGAGCAATTCTCGCCGCGATCGTGCAGGAGATTTATTAAACACCTATGTTGCAACGCATTCAAAAAGCTTAAAGCTGGAGGAGTTAACAGCGCTCTTGGCCGATAAACAAGTCGCAGAAACGATGGAAGATTACCCCGCCGAATTAGATTACGAAACAGCTTTGAAGAGTTCTTCTATTTTTATCCAAGGAGAAGATTTTGGAACAGTAGGAACTACCGCGATCTTAGTCGGAAAAGATGGGAAAATAAAAACGCGTGAAGTGAAATATAATCGTACCGGTATGACGGAAACGACAACGAAGGAACAGCAATTAAACATTTAAAAATGTTGAGCCATTTATACCAATGAAAGTTCGTATGGATGGCTTTTTATTTGGCGAAAAGCAGCCGGTCAGGAAAGATTTTTGTTATGATTGAAGTAACGTTATTTAGAAATGGAGTTTCGATATGCGCATATTACATACGGCCGATTGGCATCTAGGAAAAATTGTTAATGAATTTTCGATGCTGGCCTTGCAAGAGGAATATTTAAAAGAATTAGTGACACAAACGAAAAAGTTAGAACTGGATGCGCTGATTGTAGCGGGTGATTTATATGACCGAGCGATTCCGCCCAAAGAAGCGGTCAGCTTAGCTAATCGAGTGTTTACGAAGTTAACCCAAGAAGTGGGGATACCTGTATTAGTGATCGCCGGAAATCATGACAGCAATGAACGAATAGAATATGGCGCAGAACTCCTAGCAAGTAGTGATTTGTATATTGAAGGGACCACAAAAGAAGCGGTTCGCAAAGTCACTATAAAGGATAGTCATTTTTATCTTGTTCCTTATGATGACCATCGGAATATTCGGGGCGTCTTAAAGGATGAAACGATTCGTACACCAGAAGATGCTTTAAAAGCCCAACTTTCACAGGTACAAGAAGACTGGGATCCCGACGCAATCAATATTTTATTGTATCACGGATTTATCATCAATCAATCAACGGATCAGGTGCTGGAAGAATCCGATTCAGAACGCGCACTCAACGTTGGTACAGTAGATTTTGTGCCTGCTGAATTAGTGGAAGCTTTTGATTATGTTGCCTTAGGCCATTTACATAAAGCTCAAAAAGTAAAAAGTGATTTTATTCGCTATAGTGGCTCCCCTTTAAAGTATTCAAAATCAGAAGCCAATCATTGGAAACAGAACTTATTGGTAGAAGTATCCAAAGAGGGTGTACAGGTCGATCCGATCGAGATTCAACCGAGTAAAGACTTGCGTGTTGTCCGCGGCTTATTTGAAGATATTTTAAAAGAAACTTCCGAAGACTATCTCTTTTTTGAATTAGAAGATCAGGAGTATATCTTAGATGCGATGAATCGCTTGCGACGAAATTACCCTTATGCCATGGGACTTGAATATATTCATCATAAAAAACAAGAACAGCTGGATGTTTATCATTCCAAAGAACATTTGGAAACAAAAAGTTCCCAAAGCTTATTTGCTGACTTTTATGAGCAACATCGGGGAATACCGTTAAATGATGATCAGCAGCAGGCTGTTGTCGAAACATTTGAAGAAATTGAAGCGGAGGAAAAGATGTAATGCGACCGATCCAACTAACAATCAATGCTTTTGGCCCTTACCGAGGAAAGGTAGATTTAGATTTTACTTCCTTTGGTTCGTCTTCCATCTTTTTGGTGACGGGTCCAACAGGCTCAGGAAAGACAACCATTTTTGATGCGCTCACATATGCTTTGTTTAATCATGCCAGTGGTCAAGCTCGGGAACTCGATATGTTGAAATCGCAATTTGCGACGGATGAAGATTTTTGCTTTGTCGAATTGACTTTCGAGATTGGACAAGCGATTTATCGTGTAAAACGGAGTCCTCAACAAATTGGCCCGGGCGCTCGTGTGAAGACACGAGAATTGCCAGCAGAAGTTGAATTTTATAAAGAAGATCAATTACTTGCTACAGGGCGTAATGCTAATGAATCCATCAAAGATTTATTAGGTCTTTCTTTTGAACAGTTTCGGCAAATTGTGATGTTACCCCAAGGCGAATTTCGTCGATTACTACAATCCAATAGTAGTGAAAAGGAAGAGATTTTCAGAAATATTTTTGGCACAGAACATCTCCAAGATTTTCAAGAAGTTCTCAAAGAAAAACGTAAAAATCTAAGAGATAAATTTAAGACGTATGAAACAAGGTTAGAACAGTCCCTTGCGTCTATTGCAGTCGAAGAGGACACAGCGCTAACACAAGCGATTGAACAAGCGGATTATGGAAAAGTATTAGAAATACTTGAAGCCTGGTTGGCGGAAGGAAATAAAAAATTAGCGACTACGAGAGCAGAAATCAAAACTTTCAGTCAAACGGAAAAAGAACACGAAACGTTTATTGACTTATTAAAAGAACAAGAAGTTTTAGAACAAGCGGAGAAAGAATTGGCTACTTTAGAAAAAGAAATTTCAGAAAAGAAAGACGCTCTAAAGTTAAATCAGCAAGCGACAGAAGTTCATAAAGAACAAAAAGCGTATGAAAAAATAGTCAAAGAGTTTACACAGATTGAAGCGAATTTATCTGAAAACTTAGAAGCTCAGAAAAAAATCCAAGAAGAGCTGCAAACACTTACTCAAAAAAATAAAGAAACCAAAGAAGCGGAACAACAACTCGATACCGTTCGCCAAGAAATTAAGAAACTCGAAGTAGAACAGGAAAAGTTCGCTGAACGCGAACAGAAAAAACAAGCATTGGATGAAAAGAACAGCCAATTAAAAAATATCGATCAACAGCTTGCAACGCTTGAAAAAACGTCTGAAAAATTTGCTGAAGAAATAAAGGCTCTAACCGCTGATCTCGAAAAAATTCAAACCTGGCGGGAAGAATTGGCAAATGCTCAAAAGAAACAAGAAGAGTTAAAAGAATCCAAGACCTTACTTCAGAAAAAAATAGAAACTTTAGAAAATATTTTAACGTTACAAGCTGAATTAGCGACTTTATTGAAAGAAAATAAAACAACTTCCGAACAGTATCAAAAAGCACAAAAAGAGTATGAAGAAGCGCGCCAACAGTACTTTAGCAATTTAGCAGGAGTTTTAGTCGGAGAGCTGGAGGAAGAAAAACCTTGTCCCGTGTGTGGGTCGGTTCACCATCCGCAGCCTGCACTGATCTCTCCGGATGCGATTACCGAAGAAGAACTACAAGAGTATGAAGCAGCACGCGATGAGCGTAAAGCTTTATATACAAAAAAATCGGCCGCAATGGAAGAAAAAGCCAAACAACTAAAAGTGGAAGAAGCACGTCTGGGCGTTTTTGAGGAAGATTATGAAGAAGGGTTAACTTCCTCTCAAGAAGAAGCTGGGGACGTGACAGAAAAGTTAGCTGAAAATAAAGAGTATGTGGAGCATTTAGAGGAAAAATTGAGCCAAGAACAGGCTTGGCGAAAAGATTTAGAAACAGCCCAAACAGCTGCTCAGGAAAATCAGCTAAAGCTCACTCAAGAAAAAAGTAACGCAACAAATATGGAGGAAAAGATTGAAGAACTGGAAGTAGAGCTAAAAGAGATTGATGAAAATCTACATTTTTCTTCCGCAGCAGAACTTCAAACAGAAATTGAGCAACAGACAGCCACCATTCAACGCGTGCAAAAAGAAGCGGAAACTGTTCGAAATGAATTAGCTGAGAAAACCAATCAACAAATACAAACTGAAACCTCTATCGCTATGTTAGAAACACAAAAGGAGAAAAACAAAGAAGCCCAAACTGAACAAAAGGAAACCGTGGATGCGTTACTTGAAAAGTATTCATTTGCTGAAGCGATTGAAACTTATTTATTAAGTGATGAGACCGTACAAACTTATGAAAAAGAAGTCAAGCAGTATGAAGAGGAAAAACTTTATACCACACGGCAATTAACGAAAATCAAAGAACAGTTAGAAAGCACAGATGACTTGGGCTCGATGACTGAAATTGAAGAAAACTTAAGCAAAATAAAAGTAGAAAAAGAAGCGTTGGAAGATAGACGGGATGCACTCATTGCGGAAAACAGTAAACATCAAAATTCATTGGCTGAAATAAAAGCCAACTATCAGGAAAGCCAAAAGATTTATAAACCGCTCTCTATTTACGAAGAGCTGGCAGAAATTGCGAATGGGTCAACGAAAACAAGTTATGTATCTTTTGAACGTTATGTTTTGAGTATTTATTTTGAAGAAGTCCTTTTTGCAGCTAACCAACGTTTTGAAGTAATGACTAGTGGTCGTTACGAACTTGTTCGTCGGAAAGATCGAATCAAAGGAGCCGGTCCAGAAGGTTTAGAAATTGATGTGTTTGACCGGTATGCCGGAGCTACGCGAAGTGTGAAAACCTTGAGTGGGGGCGAAACCTTTAAAGCCTCTTTATCGTTGGCGTTAGGCTTGAGCGATGTCATCCAGAGCGAACAAGGCGGGGTCCATGTGGACACGCTTTTCATTGACGAAGGATTTGGGACTTTAGATGCGGATTCTTTAGAAATGGCCATTGAAACGCTGATGGAATTACAGTCCACCGGTCGTTTAATTGGTGTTATTTCCCATGTAGATGAATTAAAAGATCGCATTCCATCACGCATCGTCGTCGAAAACCAACAAGAAGGTAGTCACGCACGAATTGAAGTTGAGTAAGGACAAAAACAAGAGAAGTAATACTTATTCATTAAAGGTCGGTGTGGTTTGCTTTGACGCTAAAAATCACAGGGGAATTTCTATCTATTGTAATGGTGAAAAATGATGATAAAAAGATCTGAAGTTAAGTCAGAGCTGACGTTTACCGCTTCTTATACGTCCTTTAAATCCTCCTTAAAATAGCCGAAAGCATAAGGAAAACCGATTCAAATTTGGATTTGTTTTTATAAGTCATGACCGTTACAATGGGAATAAATATGATGAAATAAAGGAAGCGATGAAATGCAACTTCTTATTCAACAAGCTGTTTTAACAGATTTCCGACCGATTTTTATTACATTGATTGGGATTCTAGTTGTTTTCTTAGGATTATCATTTATCCGACAGCGAAATCAAACGATTTCTTTTGCGACCGTTTTGACTGTGTCGATTACCCATTTGATTCTTGGTGGTGTAGTATTTTATGCAGAAAGTAATCTTGTGCAAATGTCTGAATTTACAGCGGATGATATTACCTTATACTTGTTTATAGCGATTGTGGTTCTTGCGATTGCTAACCCTATTGTTTATCGAGTTAGGAATAATAAAAGACAACAACGCTATCGTTATCGAGGGTAATAAAAAAATAGAGAGTTGTTTTCAAAGGATAAACCGATCTAAAAGTTAGAAGGTTTATACGATGAGAACAACTCTTTTTTATTTATTCTTTTTTATTGGTTTGACGAAAATAAGTTCTGAGTCCAATGAAAAGGGCAGAGAAGATAAGAACGCCTAACAGAATCTGAAGGGGTGAGCTAAAAAAGCTTTCTTCGTTTGTTTCTATATCCTCTTTTTCCGGCGTGACATTTTCTGGTTCTTCCGTTGTTTCTGGCGGCACCTCTTTGGAATCAAAGAAACCGAGTGCGCTTGTATGTCTTGTTCTTAAAACAGCACTTTCTCCATCAATTGTACTTTCAGAAGGTTTCCATGCTTGTTCTTGTTTGTCCCAATAGTAAGCTTTTAAGGACTCTAAATCTTCAATATCTGTCTGACTTAAGTCAAATCTGACTTCCATCCAAGTTGGGTAAGCACTTCTTTTAACATCTTTTTGGAAAATAGAAGTGGTATAAATATCGGTCACGGCACCAGCTTGACGTTCTACACCTGTTGGAACCCCTTCATAAAAGCGAAGGATAGCTTCTCCCGGTAAAAAGTTTCCGGGTGGAACAGTCCAAGTGACATTTTCACGGGCAAGAATCAGTGTGATATTTCTTTCCCTAATTTCGGAAATTTGTGCTTCACTGACATAGAGTGGGCTCAATCCATCTAACCAAATTTCTAAAGTCCCACCATCCTCTACGAGCGGGATAATAGCTTCATCAATGGAACCGCCATCTCCTTGATCAATAGCTTCTGTCTGATGGTATGCTAAGGAGCCCTCATCGCCATTGTCCGCTGTTCGGGAAGAAGTAGGTTTACGAACCGCGAAATCTTCTTCCGTTAAATTCTCTTCCTCGGTTATTTCTGGCTTTTCTATCGGTTCTTCGGGTTCTTCAGCTGGCTCTTGTGGTTCGACATTAGCGATTTGTTCATCGGGGACATAGCGCAACAAACCGTATCCGAAGAGACCCGGATCTCCAATGCTAGCGGCTTGTTGTTGCATAATTTTTCGAATTTCTTCCCCGCGTGCGTTATATTTTTGCATTAAAATCGCAGCAAGTCCCGCTGCATGAGGTGCTGCCTGCGACGACCCACTCATAAAAATATAAGGATAGCTATAAGTACTTTCAGGAATTGAAAGTCCTCCGATATTGACACCAGGCGCAGCAAACTCATTTTCTTGTCCATAAATAATATCCAATGCAGGTTGCAAACGTTCATCAACCGCTGTGACGGCAACCACTTCTGAATAATTCGCAGGATAATTTACCGTGTCATTCCCATTTCCAGAAGCTGCAATAATCATAATTCCTTGTGCATGTGCTTCGTGAATAGCTTGGTAAAGCTCTTCATCGTGATAAGTTAAACCAGAACTGATCACGATGATATCTGCATCAATCGCCATCGCATCATAGATCCCTTTCGTTACACTCGCTGTATCTGTAGAAACGGCGCCTTCCTCATCCATATCTCCTTCATGGTAGATCTTAATCCCATAGAGATCAGCCCCGGGAGCTACCCCTTCATAAGTGGTTCCAGCATGCGCACCGATAATTCCAGCAATATGGGTGCCGTGTCCTGAATGATCATTGGACCAAGGATCATCAGAAAAAACGGAATCGCCTCCGGCCATCGTTAAATCTGGATGATTATGGAAAAAACCCGTATCTAAGACAGCGATAGTCACTCCTTCGCCTGTAAAACCATCGGCCCAGGCTTGTC
The DNA here is from genome assembly GCA_910588235.1 of uncultured Atopostipes sp. Lineage (GTDB taxonomy): Bacteria > Bacillota > Bacilli > Lactobacillales > Carnobacteriaceae_A > Atopostipes. The sequence continues at coordinate 51,770 of CAJUOQ010000002.1, forward strand.
CAATATTCATCGCATTATGATTCCATTGTGACTGCATCGTACTTTCATCGGTCACAATGTTTTCTGAAATAAAGTCATTCGTCACTTCTTCTTCAGCATTTACAGTTGTTTGCTCACTAGGGAAGGGAGAGAGTGTGGCAATGAATGCGTTGTTATAGATAGTTGGTAGAGCCAAAAAGAATACAAAAAGTAGATTGAATATCAAAATTTTTAATTGAGAATTTTTATTCACACACGATCCCTCTCTTCACTGTAGTAAGCTTTGCTATCTTCATCATAACACATTGTGACAAATAATGTAACTTTTATGTAATAATTGAAACAAACAGGTATTTTTAATATTAGTCGTATTATAGTATCTATGAAACATTTTTTCAGAGATAACGTTTAGAGAGCGCTTACTCATTCGAATAGACATATAAAAAAGATGTACTTTATCCTGATAGAATAAAGTACATCTTTGTATTTTTTGTTTTTTATTTTAAAACTAAAGCTTTATCGGTATTTAATAAAAATGGACGATAGTAAGCGAGGGTGCTACATAATGGTAATAGTTCTTCTTGCAGGTCGATATTGAGCTCTTCCTTCATATAAGTACGACGTTTTTCAATGCGTGCCCATAGTGCTGGGTAATCTTCTTGAATCTCATTTCGTAAGTTGACATCCGCGATCGCAACGGTACTTTCTGCCGAGACGCCGTGGTGTCCTTCTTGATTTGGAATAAAGTCCACTTGGAAAATCATCCCGCTTTGAACGGTTTTGTCGGAACCGCTAAAGAAAGGAGAAGATAGCCATTCTTCGTCAGCCGTCAAGTGGCCTGGGTTTAATTCCCAACCGTATTTTTCTTGCGGATAAAATTGGCTAAATTCGTCGTAGAATTCACCGCCATTTTTCCCGATTTTAATATTTTCAAACCAGAAATTATACGCTTGGTAATAAGGGATAACCACTTCTTCTAAATAATTTTCATCCACTGCATTTAAGTCTTCTTCATCGCGGACCGCATAACCGGAACGACTCGAAAGGCCTCCTTTATGCGAGTTTGTCAACGCAACTTTGTGGCCGTATTCGAGCTTAGTGTTTAAAGGATAAATATTTGCATGCTTGAAGCGATCACCGAAGGCGGCGATCGTCACCACGTTTGGTAATTGGCCATCTGCTTGGAGGATGTTTCCAACTTCCAGTTCTGTAACGCCTTCTTCTAAAGCATTCATCGCCTTTAAGATCGAATCAGAAGCTAGAGAAGCGCCATATTCATAACGGGCGATTTCATTCGCATTATTGGTGACCCGAGCACCTTTGCTGGGATCAATATATAATTGCGTCGCATTGACAAGCTGACCTTCAGGGACAATCGCTTTCAATCCTTCGATAATAAAAGAAGGGATCGCACTTTGTGAATGGAAGTCTTCATAATCATTGGATAAGAGCTTCCAATCGACAATTCCTACTTTATCTGTCGTATCAATCTCTGCTTGTTCTAAATAAAATTCAACCGGTTGAAAACCGCCCATCGGCTGGTTCGGCAATGAAAAGAGGGGACAGAGAATCCCGTGACTATCAACGAGCGAGTACTTTGTTTTATTGTAGTTTTCATTTCCTAAAATAAGTGTGCTCGTGCCATCTACATTTAGGATTTGTAAGGCCTCTTCAAAACGAGGGATGAAGCCGGTTAAATATTCAAAACTACCTCCGTGTTCTTTATCTGCATAGATAACGAGTGAACTAAAGCCACTTTCTTTCATTAATGTGATTACTTTTTCTTTACGTTCTTGGGCCGTTTCTTTGGAAATAAGAACAGGCTGTTTAGAATTGTCGGGTTGTGGAGGCGTAACCTCTTTCACAGCGACCTCAAATTTCTTCATGGATCCAATCTCCTTTATTTTTTAGTATTTGCTAAATTAAGTATAGCAGTTTCAATACAAAAAGAAAGCGGAAACAGAAACAGCGGAGGGGTTAGCTAAAATGTACATTTAAAATACAAAAATTGGCTGAATTCACTAGACAATAGCTTTCAACGTCTTACTTTTGTGTTACTATAAGATTATCAATTACTTTATGGAGGGCTATTATGTTTGATGCGTTAAAAGAAAAAATTGCCGGTAAAAATATTCGCCTAGTATTTCCAGAAGCAATGGATCCACGTATTTTAGGAGCAGTTGTTCGTCTGAAACGTGAAAATTTATTAGAACCTGTTTTAATTGGGAATCCTGCTGAAATTGAAAAATCAGCCAAAGAAAAAGGGTTCGATTTAACAGGAATCGAAATTTATGATCCAGAAAGCTACGATAAATATGACGAAATGGTCGAAGCATTCGTGGAACGTCGTAAAGGAAAAGCAACCGAAGAACAAGCACGGGAAATGTTGCAAAACGTAAACTACTTTGGAACAATGCTTGTTTACTTAGATGTCGTGGATGGTTTAATTAGTGGAGCGGTCCATTCAACAAGTGATACTGTTCGTCCAGCCTTACAAATTATTAAAACACGTCCAGGGGTCAACTTAACTTCGGGCGCGTTTATTATGCTGCGTAAAAACGATCGTTTCTTATTCTCAGATTGTGCGATTAACCCTGATCCAAATGCTGAACAATTAGCAGAAATCGCGGTCGAAAGTGCACGAACGGCAGAAATGTTCGACATCGATCCCCAAGTAGCGTTACTTAGCTTTTCAACAAAAGGATCAGGTGCGGGTCCAATGGTTGACAAAGTACGTGAAGCGACGGAAATTGCGAAAGAAAATGCGCCTGAGTTAGCATTAGATGGCGAACTACAATTCGACAGTGCATTCAGTACAGATGTTGCGCAGAAAAAAGCTCCTGAATCAGAAGTCGCTGGGCAAGCAAATGTTTTTGTGTTCCCAGAGTTACAATCAGGAAACATTGGCTATAAAATCGCTCAACGCTTAGGTGGTTTTGAAGCGATTGGACCGATCTTACAAGGCTTAAACAAACCAATAGCTGACCTTTCACGGGGTAGTATTGAAGAAGATGTTTACAAACTTTCAATTATTACGGCAAACCAAGCTTTGATGAATAACTAATTAAAAGATAGAGCACGAAAAAGCATTAGAGTCTGAGTGACTTTAATGCTTTTTAAATGCTCACTGATATAAAGATATAGATGTCGCTCACTTTTGAATCGATTAAAAATAAGCTGGTCATTCGTCATAAAAGAGAGTTGTGACGAATGACTGTAGAATCACTGACTAAATACATCAAAAGCCACATAATCAAGGGTTTAAAATACGAAAAAATGGCAAGAGATTTTACACTCTTGCCATTTCTTTAAATATTTTAAATAAACTCTTCAGATTCAATAATACGTGTACCGTATTTGTCGGCGAATTCTTTATCGTGGGTAACAATCAGTACCCCTGTCCCGCGACTTGCAATTTCTTGGATTAAATTCCCGATACCGGCTGCAGATTCTCGATCTAAAGCTGAAGTGGGCTCGTCGAAGCATAGAATATCGGGGTTTAACATCATCGCTCTCGCAATCGCTACACGTTGAGCTTGTCCTCCTGATAAAGTATTGGGCATGGCTTGGGCTTTATCAGCGATTTCCATTGATGCTAATAACTCCATGGCCTTTGCTTTTAACTCTTCTTTCGAAGCAGCTTTTTGGGCGAGGGGAGCTTCTATTAAATTATCTAGCACGTTTAAATTTGGAAACAATTCATAATTTTGAAAGACCATGCCGATGCGGTTTTGATAAGCCCGTTGTTGTTCTTTCCCCGCGTACTCACCATTTTCACAAAGGATGTCGCCGTTAATTTTAATCGTTCCTTGATCTGTTGTTTCTAAATTATTGATAATACGTAAGAAAGTCGTTTTTCCTGAACCCGAGCGGCCAACGAGGACGACAATCTCATTTTGACTAATCGTTAAATCATAATCTTGGATGACCGTTTGTTGGTCAAAATTTTTCGTTAGATTTTCGACGCTTAATACCATTTGAATTCCTCCTTAGTAAGTGATTTTCTTTTCAGTTTGACGTAATAGTAATGTGACAATGCCGACAATGATCATGTAAATTACACCGACGATCAAGTAAGGGGCCAGAGAAGCATAGGTGTTGGCGCTAATGGAAGCTACGCGTAAAATTTCCCCAAGACCGATCACATAAACAAGGGACGTATCCTTCACCAGGGCAACGACTTCGTTCCCTAAAGCAGGCAGCACATGGTTTAAAACTTGAGGAATGATGACTCGGAAAAATCCACGTACTTTCCCTATCCCTAACACTTTCAGCGATTCATACTGACCGGCTGAAATGGAAGTGAATCCCCCTCGGAAAATTTCAATGAAATAAGCGGTGTAATTAATAATAAAAGCAAAGATTGCTGCTGGGAAACGATCAAAACTAATGCCTAAATAAGGTAATCCAAAGAAGACTACCATTAATTGTAAAAGCAGAGGCGTTGAACGCATCACAAACACATACACCTCAATGAGTGCTTGGAGCCATTTTTGACCAAAAGCTCGTGGAATTGCTAGAATTAAACCTAAAGGAATACTAACAATAAAAACAATCGCGAAAAGACCTAGGGTTAATTTCAAGCCTTCCTTCAAACTCGGTAACATATTAGCCAAAATACTGCTTTCTTCAGTCGAAAGACCCGCACTACCGAACCATTCAGAATAAATTTCTTCATAAGTTCCGTCATTTTTGATTTCTTCGAGTGTCGTATTAATTTCTTCAGCGAGCTCTGTATCAGATTTTCTCAAGCCAACTGCCATCGGCTCAACCGCGTTCTCATCTAAAAAGACATTATAATTTTCTTCGCCGCGTTGGTTGACAATATAATTACCATAAACGCCACCGACAACGACGGCATCTACTCGGCCAGCATCTAGATCTAAAAAGGAATTATTATAATTAGGATAAAGTACGAGTTCTTCAATTCCAGCTAGAATTTCTTCTGGCCACTCGTTTTCCATAATTTGGAGAGCCGTAGAGGAAGATTGCGTCGTTACTGTCAGACCCTTTAAATCTTCTAAACTTTCAAGCGGTTCGGTGTCTGCATCTGTGACGACAATTTGTGTATCTTCAATATAAACATCGGACATTAAGACTTGTTCTTCACGATCAGGCGTGACTCCGTAACCGTTCCAAATCATATCAATATTTCCTGAATTTAATTCTTGTTCTTTGACGCTCCAGTCGATCGTCTGGTAAACAAAATGATAATCTAAACGCTCAGCAACTTCCGCGGATAGGTCAATATCAAAACCGATGAGTTCACCTTGTTCATTGCGAAACCCCATCGGCGCAAAAGTATCATCCAAGCCAATAACATAAGTTTCAGATCCTTCAGGATTCGTTTCATCATTGACGACTTCGGCTGCTTGAGCCGCTTGGGTATTTGTGAATATAAATCCTAATAATGCAAAAAATATAAATAATCTATTTTTAATCGTGTTCATTTCTTTTCCTCCTTATAAATTAACAATAAAAAAAGCCTCTCATTTCAACAATAGAAATGAAAGGACGGTAAATCATATCGTGGTGCCACCTTTTTTCGCAAATTGCTCGCACAATTTGCCTCAAAGCGTCAGAGACGCAGACGATTAACGCTCGCTCGCGGAAATATTTACTCATCTTTCAATATTTCATTCCAAGAGGTGTAGCAAACATTGAATCATCACTCGCACCAAGCGTGATGTCTCTGAAAATCAATTATATGCCGTGTTCTTGTCTTCATTTTCTTATTATTAAGTTTAATTTTAATCTTTGATGATGATGCGTGTCCATGACACATCAGTCCTTTCAAGGAACCCTTTTATTAAAAGAGTACAATAAAAAAATCCTTTATCCAATTGTTTGGATAAAGGACGATTTAATCGTGGTTCCACCTTATGTTCGCAAATCACTCACATGATTTGCCTCTAAACGTTACTAGAAACGTATGCGATTAACGCTCGCGCACGAGAACATCTACTATGCGTTCGATGCCTAGCTCCGAGATGTGTTTCGTTTTTCCTTATCATCACTCGCACCACCCGTGATGTCTCTCAAACTATAAGATAAAAACTACTTTTCTCTTCTTCGCTGTATATAGTAATAACTACCATACACTTATTTTTCCTAAATAGCAAATGTTTTATTAAAAAAATCTCATAAATAAGAAAAATTCATCCGTCTTCTATAAAGATTACGGGACATACTGGCTTCCTCGTTTGAATAAACTCCGAGAAGAAAAGAGTTGGAAAACAGCTCCGTTGATAGATAAACCTAAAGCTAACGCACCTGCCGTTAAGAAAGTATCGGTCGCATATTCAAAACCTAAAGTAGAGTAGCCTTCAACAAAAGCTCGTATCATATTGTAAGCTGTCCCTCCAGGAACAAGCGGAATTAACCCCGGCAGTGTAAAAATAATAACCGGCGTTTTAAGTTTTCGAGCAAAGATTTGGCTGGCAAACGCAATAAAAAATGAAGCAATAATGGTCGCCAAGAAATCAATGACATTTAAATAATTGAACAGGAAAAAATAAGTTGTCCAACCAACCGCTCCTGTAATGCCAGAGGGGGCAATGGTTTTAGGGGGAATATTATATAAAACGGCAAAACCAAAAGCTGTAATAAAACTCGCACTAAAATGTAATAAAAAATCTGTAATCATTCAATGATCCTCCTTTAATTAAATAAACGACAGAACCGTTGCGACCCCGATTCCGATCGCCGCCGCCGTGAGGAAAGCATCGGCTAAGACACTGACGCCAGAGACAAAATGACTGGCCATCAGATCACGAATACCATTGGTGATAGCTTGACCGGGCACGAGGGTCATCACGCTGGAGACGATAATAATATTAATATCTTCGCCAATCCCGATATTGGTCAAAAAGAAAGCGAGCCAGCCAATCGCTAAAGCTGCGAGTAGCTCACTTAAAAAACGGATATTAATCATTTTTTGAGTATAAATGAAGAGTGCATAGCCAATGCTGCCCGCGATCGCTGCTGCAATGAGATCATGCACGCTTCCTAGAAAAATAACAGTGAAAAAAGCAGAAATGAGTGAAGCCGCTAATATTTCTTCCCATACATTATAAGAAGATTCTTGACGGTTTAAACGGTCAATTTCTGTTAAAACATCATTTGGTGTAATATCTGTAGCGGCAATTTTTCTTGATAAATTATTCGCTTCCGCAACAATCCCTAAATCACTTCGCTGTTCCTTGACTCTGTGTAGACGGGTGTATTCTTCCCCCGATTGATCTTGAATGGTGATAATTAAAGCGGTAGGGACCGAGAAGACACTCACACCTTGCATGCCATAATTTACAGCGACACGATAAACAGTGTCTTCTACTCGATAAGTTTCAGCGCCATTTTCAAGCATTAAACGGCCAATTCCTGAACAGACATCGAGTATTTTTGAAGTTAGTAATTCCATACGATTCCTCCTCGAGTAAACACTTATGCAGTTAGTATAACCATTCTCAAGTAAAATTTCATTACTTTTTTAAGAACTCTTCAACTTGTTCAAAATTTGGCGATCAATCCGTCTAAAAATTTCTTCGAGACCCTCATAAATTATGTTACAATAGCGATGTTAATACCATTTATTAAACCGTTCATGTTAGGAGATGGACTCTTGCAAGTAGGAATTAAAGAAACAAATATGTTAAAAGAAATTAAAAATCAAAAAGAAGTATTTTGGATCAATCCTCGCCTCGAGACTGCAGAAGTTGCGAATCAGAAAGTTCCTTATTCAATTACGGATATCGAAGAGGTAGAAGCGCGCTTTCAGCGGTTTGCTTCTTATTTTAAAGTAGCTTTTCCAGAGACAAAACCATATAATGGACTCCTAGAATCTAAAATAACACCTCTAGGGAATATGAAAGAATGGCTAGAAGAACAATATAATGTAACAGTTCCCGGTAACCTCTACCTTAAACGGGATGATTTATTACCGATTTCGGGCACCATAAAGTCACGAGGTGCCATTTATGAAGTCCTTAAATATGCGGAGAAGTTAGCCCTTGAAAAAGACATATTGGCGAGTAAAGAAGTAGACTATGAAGTCTTTGCGAGCGATAAATTCCGTCGGTTCTTTTCAGATTATAATTTAACGGTTGGAACCACAGGGAATTTAGGAATTAGTGTGGGCACCATGGGACGTGCTTTAGGATTCCAAGTGACCGTGCATATGTCAGCAGATGCTAGACAATGGAAAAAAGATTACTTAAAAGCTCGTGGGGTCGAAGTGGTTGAACATACGACGAACTTTTCAAAAGCGGTTGAACGAGGAAGAGAAGCATCCGAAAATAATCCAAATAGTTATTTTGTGGATGATGAACATTCCGAAGATTTATTTTTAGGTTATACAGTTGGCGGCTATCGCATGAAAAAGCAATTGGAAGCGGAAGGAATTCAAGTAGACGAAGACCATCCTTTATTTGTCTATTTACCATGTGGTATCGGAGGTTCTCCAAGCGGGATTACCTTTGGTTTAAAACATGCCTTTGGCGATCATGTTCATTGTTTCTTTGTGGAGCCGACAAAAATGCCGAGCTTACTTATTGGATTAGGCACGCAGCTCTTTGATAAGATAGCGGTAGAAGACATTGGTTTAGGCGAGTTGACGATAGCGGATGGTTTAGCCGTTCCACGTACTTCGGCGTTAGTAGCTAAAATGATGGACAATTATTTTAGTGGAAGTTACACCCTAAATGATGATACATTTAAAGCATTACTTACGAATTTATATGAACAAGAAGGAATTTTCCTCGAACCAGCAGCTGTTGCTGGTTTACCTGGTCCAGTTAAATTACTAAGCTCATTAGCTGGTCGCACTTATCTTGAACAATTTCAATTAGAAGACAAACTTGAAAAAGCGACGCATATTGCTTGGGGCACAGGAGGTTCGATGGTTCCTGAGCCAGATAGAAAGACATTTATTGAGCAAGGAAAAAATAAAGATATACAAAAATAATATGAAGATTAAAGAAGGGTGGCAAGTGCTGAATGACAGCGAAGCAAATCATCGTGTTGGTAGGTCCTAGTGGCAGCGGAAAAACTTCTATTGGTGGAGTTTTAACCGCTCATGGTATTCCACGTTTAGTGACAACAACAACTAGAGAACCGCGCCATGGTGAAATAAATGGAATAGATTATTATTTTAAAACGTTTAGTGCATTAGATATCGATGACTTTGTAGAACAGACCGTTTATAATGGCAATCGATATGGACTGACGAAAAAAGAAGTTGCAACCATGCTTGAAAAACACGATAGAGTCCATGTTTCTTTGGATCAAAATGGAGCAGAGGCTGTAAAAGAAGCCTATCCAGAAGAAGCTTACGTTGTTTTTATTGCGATCACAGAAGAAGAAATGGTCCGTCGTATGAAAATTCGAGGCGACTCATCACAAGAAATTAAAGAACGAATTGATTTTAGTCGAAAAACAAATGAATTAACGCCACCCGCAATCACTGATTTAGTCGTGATCAATCATAATGTAGAAGAAGCGGCCCAAGAAATCATTCAAAATTTTATTACAAATAAATAATAGAAAAACCCTCAAGCGGACTCGATGAACGCTTGAGGATTTTTTTAGAGCGAGGTAAACATATAAGACAGTGATAAAAATAAAAGCGAGAACTAAATCTTAGATCATTAACTAATTTTGTTATTCGTTAACGAATAAATAAATATTTAAGACGATACCTATAACTAAGAATACACTTGAAATAATGAGTGCGTTACTGTTAGTCCCATTAGACAACAATGGTGATATATGTCCAATAAGAGCAAGTAAAAGTATTATTAATATAGCAATTCTTATTCTTTTTGTGCTCTTAATAGTACTCCTCCTTTATATCACGTTATCATGTATTTTATATTATTTCGAAAAAACTGCTTAATAAACTTACTGCTAGTTAGTTCTCCTGAGCCGTTTCGCTCATATTTTGCGTACAGCGAGTTTTTAGAGGCTCACTATCAATCGATCAGGCTTAGCGTCCCAGCAACCACGTGAAAAATCCTCTATTAACTTCCTCTGCACACTTAACTAGTAATTTCGGGACTTCTTTTAAATGATTTTCTCGCATTCAAATAAGATCAATTTATTTGAATATACATATTTCATGTGATAAGTTTTGAAAAACGTAAGCGGTTTTCTGAGAGATAGAATTCATTATTATTAATTAAGGTGTGCTGAGTATGAGATATTTAAAAGTATATCTAACCTATATTTTATTTAGCATAGTTATAACAGGAGAAATAAGTAATGGATCCTTAGGTAATATTATAATTATAAGTCTCATAGGTCTCCCTATCACTTATTTATTTGTTAAATTCAATATTCCTCAAAAAGCAAAATATTTATTAAAAATGTGAAGATCAAAAATTTGAATACGAGTGTTGTAATTACCATACTATTATTCAATTTTGTTATACTTGATTCCAAAAATTACTGTAGTGAAAATATTCAATGATAGCATATAGAAATGAGGAAAGTTTATGACCAAAAAATATAAATTTCTTTGGACTTCTCTGGTATTTGTAGTCATAGAAGTATTCTTTATGTTTGTTAGAAGTAATCAGACATTTAGTTGGCTAAAATTGCTGGTAGGTTATGCGATTTTTGCTTTATTGTATTCCATTCTAAGTAAAATTTCTGTGTCTGATCATTCATAAAAAACGGGAGTGTATGTTCTTTTTGTTTTTTTAGAAAATAATTATAGGAATAGATTAGAAAATTTCGATAGTGAGACTATCATTCCCCCTTTAGAAATACAAAACTACTTAGAGATTCCTAAGATAATTCATTTAAATAAGGTATTGGTTTCAATAAAGAAAAAGGGTGAATTCGATGAGGGAAGTTATTTCATAAACTTTTGGCGTTGGGTAAGTATCGGCAAGTTTTTATTAGCCAGTTCTTTGTCCATGAGGTATTTACCTTAAGAATGGTGGAGATCCATTGAGGGGAGAAACGTGTTCTTTCTGGGTCTCAGTTAATTAATGGTAGCGCCTAATATACTTAGGAAAAAATCTCTTAGTCGACTAAGAGATTTTTTCTATGTATATAAACATATAAGCCATGGCTAATACAATAAAAGAAATTATTTTAATTATGTTTAGTCTTTTTTGAGGAATTTTATTTTCAACCTTAAAGTTCGGATTAGCTGTTTTACTTTGATAATCAGTAAGAGAAGAAAGTGCGTCTTCCCCTGCTGGGATACTAAATAAAAATAAAATAAAATAAATAATCGCTGTCACGAACAAAAAAGGTAATTTCCATAATAGATAAATAATATAACTTAAAAATGGTGGAACAAAGAGCACCAGTAAAATTTTCATGAAAATTTTTTTGTACATAGAGCTGTCTCCTTATCTAAATATTGTTTTTAATGAACTTAGAATTTATATTAACACACGTACGTATTTCAAATAGTAGTCTCGCTGAACTTATAAAATAACTGCGTACTTCAAACACAGAAAATGTCACAATAGTTTGTTTAAAATTAAAATAAGTTCAAGATCAAGACAGAACTGTTCAAATGGTTTACAAAAGGCTAGAACTTCTTAATTCTTTATTAGGGCGTACGGAAAGCTAACTAAATGCTTGCTAACGCTTGGTCAGGACCAACGCCTTAACAACCATATTAGTAGAGTAAGAATCTGCTTTATTTATGCAGGGCAATTAGATTATTTTTTATGACTAGTGTGGTAGACACATATTATATTATATTATCGTTAAGATCAGTACAGCTACCTATCTAAACCAATTACCAATGACCAAGAAATAAAAAGGAGTTCGTTACTATGAAAATACGGCCAGAAAGTCACTAGTTGGTTTGGTGTCTGCCCCTATGTTAGGTGTTACTTTAAGAATGCCTGCTGTTACAGCTTTAACACAGACTCAAACTAATGTTGACCACGAAAAAGTGGAAAACGTAGTCTCTAATGAAGATGAGACTATTCGTTCGTATTTAACTGTGTAAGATAAAAAATTCTTGAATAAACTAGAAGGCGTGTACCCTCATTTCAGCTTAGATGATGAAGGTACATTGTCTTTAGATTTAGCATATAGTAAGTTACAATCAGAATATAGTTTCACAGAAGAAGATGTCGAGAAATTAGATAGCGTGATCTCAGAATAAAATCTAGGCGTTTCTTATGTAACTGAAGACGAAAAGATAATACAACCACAGGTTTATGTTGAAGATTGGAAAATATATTTTACAACTGATGAAGTACGTATGTACTTAGAATCAGCAATTACTTCTCTTGGGAGTACAGTGCCTGATATTAGAACTGTTATTGGAGTGCAGCAGGACTCTGGGCTGGAGGAGAAATCCTTTACTACGCTACTCAAGTATTAATTTACGAACAAAGATTTTATATAGGGATTACTTGAAATGGAGCACTCCCGAATCTTGATATTGAAAACTGGTAAAAGTAATTAAAGAAGAAAGTAGTGGTTTAGGAATGGAAATAAAAATAGAACGTCGATTGGGTATTCCTCTAATAATTTCTTATGTAGGAAGTGTATACATTTACACTATGCTAAATTCATCACATGAGAGCTCTCTATTAACCTTATTTATGTTGGCTGTTATTGGCACATTTGGCTACTCTTTGTACATTATCTGGCAGAAATATACTTCTGAAAAACGCGTCCAATTATTTATCCGATTGGCTTTATTTGCAGTGATTTTACATGCAATAACAATTCCTATAAATTATTTTTTTGGAGGAATCATTGGGTTTTTAGTTGGTTTGATTATAATTTACTTGTTTTCAAAAAAATATATAACAATATAAATTAAATATTCACTTAATTAAAATAGAAAAATCGCCCTTTATATTGCTGGGCGATTTTTCTATTTTAAACCTTCAAAAAAATTGATACAGAGATGACTGCAAGGGGAGCTAACCGGATGATTATCCACTACACAAGTTAAAGCTGTCGGTACAAAATTCAAGTTGTCACTAACTCATACGTTCGTAGTCGCAGCGAACCTAAAAAAGCCAGACCTATATGCAATAGGTCTGGCTTTTGTGCTGGTCATACTCGAAATCTTCATATTTCGTATCTATATTGTAAAAAAACACTGTAAAAATCTACACTATAGCATTCTAATTTTCTACAAACATATCAGATTCTGCTACATGTTTGTAGAGGGTGTTGTTATGCTTAGCGTAAATGTCATAAGAATGAGCATCATGTTGGAAAGAGGCCACCTTAATGACACCCGATAATAGCGGTCCTGTGCTATTAAATCTAAAACTTACTTCTTGTTCGACCGAAAATTTCATCGGTGGTAAATTTTGATCACTAGAAAGATTCATTGGCTCATTTCCTTAAAAAGATTCCGACAGAACAACGTTTTGAAACGGTTGATCGATCAATTACTTGGTTAAATATTTGAAACCGTTGCGTTCTTTAATGCGCTTATTTATTCGGTAAGCCCTAAAATTAATTCTTTATAAATATCAAAGAAGGTTAAGTAATAATCTTTATAGACATATTCATCGACTTTATGTGCCATCTTCGTTTCCCCTGGACCAAACATCATGAAAGGGAAGCTTTCGTCTTTATCCCGTAATAGATTGGAAGCATCGGTTACGCCTGGTGAACCTTCTTGGGCAATTTCTATGTCTAAATATTTTTCTCCTAATTCTTTAGCGAGGTCTACCATTTTTGACTGTCCATTCGTAAAGACACTTGGCAAGGACATGGTGACATCCACTTCGATATTAGCCCCCTCATCATTATAATTTTGAGCGGTGTCTTTAAATAGTTCAATCACTTCCTCGTTGTCAAACTCAGGAATAGTTCGAACGTTTATTTCAGCGACAGCATTTGCGGGTACTGAGTTGACTTGATCGCCAGAGTTAAAAATGGTCGTGCTCATCACAAGCTCACCCAACACCTCATTTTTTCGAGTGTCTTGGTTTAGTTTTTTATCTAATTCGAGTAGATAGGCCATTAAAGGATTAATGGCGTTATAACCATTTTGAGGCATTGAACTATGAGCCGCCTCACCGTTTGATGTAATTTTAAAGTTTAAGGAACCTTTATGAGAATAAATAATGGTGTCGTGAGAAGGTTCAGCTACAAATAAACAATCCACATCGTCCATGTATCCTTCTTCGTAAAGTTTTTGAGAGCCAGCTGCCCCTACTTCTTCACCGGTTGTTGCCATAAAGCGAACTGTACCATTCTCTAGCTCATTATTTTCTTTCAGTTCAATCATGACTAAAGCTAAGTTTAAAAGACCCGCCTTCATATCATCCGTGCCTCGACCATATAATTTACCGTCTTTTTCCGTGAGCTTGAAAGGATCATTCGACCACTTACTCTCATCCCCCGGAGATACTACATCCATATGGCCAGAAATACCAACAACAGGATGTCCACTCCCAATTTCTGCAACTAAGTTGACTCGGGTATCCGTCACAGGAACAATTTTTGAATCGATGCCATATTGAGCAAATAAATCTTTCAAGTAATTTGCGACTTCGATTTCGTTTTCGTTTACAGACTTAATAGCAATTAAATCCGCTAATATTTCGATCTTTTCTTCTTCAGTAAATTTCATTTATATAAGCCTCCAATAGTTCATTGTTTTGTTAAGCCTATCGTATCATATCTAAAAGGCGAAATTTAAAGTTTTAGCTCTGACCGCTTCATAAATGATGACTGAGAACATTCCGTTCATTTAAAAAATGGCAAATAAAAAATACGCCTTCTCGTGTGGAGAAAGCGTATCGGTTAATTGAGTTATTTTGTTTTATGGTTGAGTGAAGTTTGAAGAAGCGAAGCTATCTGGGACATCAAAGCCACCGATTCCGCTTGCGTTGTAACTTTCACCGTTCATAATAGAATTTTTAACAATCACATAATCTACTTTACGAATCGCGTCAAGATCTTCGCCACCTGCGTAAGAAATTGATGATTGTAAGTCTTGTTCCATTTCTGTCAGTGTATCTTGGATACTTCCTTTGAAAGGGACAAGCATTGATTTTCCTTCAACGTTACGGTGTTCACCTTTTTGTTGAGCAGATGCACTACCGAAGTATTTTTTGTATTTTTGATTGTTGACTTCAACCGTTTCACCTGGAGATTCTTCATGTCCTGCAAATAATGAGCCGATCATTACCATAGAAGCACCAAATCGAATAGATTTTGCGATGTCTCCATGAGTACGAACCCCACCATCTGCGATTAATGGCTTACGAGCTACCTTTGAACAACGTGAAACAGCTGCTAATTGCCAGCCCCCTGTACCAAAACCGGTTTTTAGTTTTGTCGTACATACTTTACCAGGACCAACACCTACTTTTGTTGCGTCAGCACCCACATTTTCAAGGTCACGAACGGCTTCAGGTGTTGCCACATTTCCTGCGATTAGAAATGCTTCCGGCATATGTTTTTTAACATGTTTAATCATATTAATAACGGTGTCTGAGTGACCATGAGCGACATCAATAGTCACATAGTCAGGCACTAAGTCCTCATTGACTAATTCTTCTACAAAATCATATTCTGCTGCTTTGATTCCTAAACTAATCGAAGCGAACAAATCTTTTTCACGCATCATTTTAATGAAGTCTTTTCTTGTTTCTTCTTCAAAACGGTGCATAACGTAGAAATAGCCATTTTCTGCTAGCCAAACAGATAATTTTTCGTCAACAGTTGTCTGCATATTTGCAGGAACTACTGGTAATTTAAAACGATGTTTTCCAAATTCAATCGATGTGTCTGCCTGCGAACGACTCTGCAAAATACCTTTAGCAGGGATTAACTGAATATCTTCATAATCGAAAACTTTCATAGAAAGTAAACGCTCCTCAAAAATTTTTAGGGGACCATTCATCGCATAAAAAAAGCTCGAAACGTTACTTTCATCAACAAGCACATTTCGAGAGGACAAATTAATTCCCTTAGATACTATACAGAATGGGGTGAAGAAAGTCAAAGAATTTATGGCATCCGGTTACTTATCAAGAAATTAGGATGGAGGACTTCATCTTCTTTTATTGAATAGAGATATTGGAGCTCACTTGCTTCAGCGGGACGATAATTGGATGATCTTCCCGTGGCACTGTTCTTGCGAGTCGATAATCGTTTCATCTTCCGGCAGCGCTGCTCCCACGAGTCGTTAATTGATTTAACTTCCCGTGGTCCCGTTCCCTCGCGACGATAATTGGTTTATCTACCCGCGGCACTTCTCTACCGCGACGATAAACAGCTTATCTTCCGGCGGCGACATTTTAATGAGTAATCCCTGCGATATAAAAACTATTTTGTTCTCTTTTACTTTGATTTGACCTTTTTTACTTCTTTTAAGACAATAGGAAGGAGCGCTTTTGAGAGTAGGAGATTTTTTATTATAAACGAAATGGTTTAAAAGAGATTTGCTCCGCTTTCGAAAGCTAAAATTTAATCTCGTGAGCTTCATCGTGTATAATGGAAATAGTTTAAAAGTTGGATTGAAGGGTTGTGAAGAAGTGCAGCATATTTCAAGGAAGAGAGAAGACGAAGGATTACGAAGGATTTTTCTATACATAGCTTTGTTTGCCGTTTTACCTTTTTTATATTTTGCAATCATTGGTTATTTTGATTGGACAAATGTGACCATTCAAGATTATAAAATAGGTTCTTTTTTCTATGCGTTACGCACCCCAATGCGAACAACCGTAGCGACCGGCATTACACATTTAGCAGATAGTGTAACGCAAGTGATCCTTACCTTAATTATTGCCGCTATTTTGTTTGCCTTAAAAAAATGGCGTACAGGTTTATGGTATGGGTTGAATGTTTTAATTGGTGCGGGTTTGCTAAATGGAGGTGTGAAGGAATTATATGGTCGAGTACGTCCGGAGGAAATTGAGCATTTAGTGGTGCAAGGAGGTTACACTTTTCCAAGCGGACATGCCATGGGTTCAATGATTGTCTATGGTGGCTTATTATTTCTGATCGCACGTGCTTTTTATTTTAGTCGCAGAAATCTAAGAGGGTTAACATGGCTATTGGGTCTTTTCATAGGCTTGCTAATTTTAGTAATTGGTTTAAGCCGAATTTATTTAGGGGTGCACTATCCAAGTGATGTAATCGGTGGTTTTTCTTTAGGATTTGCTTGGTTAAGCCTTTCAATTGCACTTTTAGGATTGAAGTTCACAAGAGAAGAATTTCAACCGCAAAGAACATATTCTTTTAGAAGATTTTAAAAATTAAATAATAGAGAGGGTTTTATAAATGGAAAAAGAGAAAAAAATATCCATATTACAAGATATTGTTCGTATTAAATCAGTAAACAGTAACGAAAAAGAGGTTGCTGAATATTTACAAAATTTATTAAGTGAATACGATATTGAATCAGAAGTCATTGACTGGGAAGAACCAGGACGTAGTAACTTAGTGGCAACGATTCAAAAAGGTGAAGGAAAAACTTTAGGAATCAGTGGTCACTTGGACGTTGTAGCAGCTGGTGATGAATCCGAATGGAAATTCCCACCTTATGAAGCCCATATTGAAGGTAATAAACTCTATGGACGTGGAGCTACAGACATGAAAGCGGGAACTGCGGCTTTAGTCATTGCATTAATTGAAATGAAAGAAGAAGGTACTTCATTTGATGGAACCATTAAATTACTACTAACCGTTGGTGAAGAGGTTGGAGAACTTGGTTCAGCTCAACTAACAGAAATGGGCTATGCGGATGACCTAGATGCGATGCTTATTGCAGAGCCGACTTCATTCAGTATTTGTTATGCGCATAAAGGTTCAATCAACTATACGGTTGAATCTCATGGTAAATCTGCACATAGTTCAATGCCTGAAGAAGGAATTAATGCGATTAACCAATTGAACGAATTTATTACAAGAGTGAATGAAGAAATGGATCAAGTAACAGCTGACCATGAAAATGACATTCTTGGTAAATTTACGCACAACATTACGATTATTAATGGTGGTTCGCAAGTTAACAGTATTCCAGACTATGCGGATGTCGAAGCAAATATTCGTTCAATTCCAGAGTTCTCAAATGAGGAGACGATTGAATTACTGGAAAAAATTATCGATGAAATTAACCAAGAAATTGACGGTGAGTTAAAATTAAACATTGATTTCAATAAACAACCCGTCGAGTCAGATCCAGATTCAGAATTAATTCAAAATATTCAAAATATCTTTGATGAAGATCTGGACTTAATTGGTATCGCAGCGACGACAGATGCTGCTGAATTTACGAAAGCAGATAATGATTTTGATGTTGTTATTTTTGGTCCAGGTGTTCCAAACCTACCGCATCAATTAGACGAGTACGTAGAAATCGATAACTATCTAGAGTTTATTGATGTCTACAAAAAACTATTCCCAGCTTATTTAAGTGAATAAAACACTGAAAGGGCGAGTTGTATGAGCCGGAAAAAAGTCGTGATTGCGCCAGATTCTTTTAAAGAAAGCTTAACTGCTATGGAAGTAGCGACAGCCATTGAAGAAGGCTTTCGAAAAATCTATCCGCATTGGGATTATGTCAAAATCCCGATGGCCGATGGAGGAGAAGGTACGCTACAATCTTTAGTGGATGCGACAGCAGGCGCGTTTCGAACGGTTTATACAAAAGATCCTTTAGGAAATAAGATTGAAGCAACCTTTGGTCTTTTAAATGAGGGCAAACAAGCCATCATTGAGATGGCCACTGCTTCAGGTTTAGAACTCGTTGAAAGTTCAAAAAGAGATCCGATGCGAGCTACTTCCTGGGGCTTAGGCGATTTAATTCGAGGAGCTTTAGACGAAGAAGTAGAAGAAATAATCATCGGAATCGGCGGTAGTGCTACGAATGATGGTGGGGCAGGGATGATTCAAGCTTTAGGGAGCAAGCTCTTAAATCATAAAGGTGAGCAAATTCCCCTCGGTGGTGCTGGTTTGAGTGAACTAGCTGTCATTGATCGATCTGCCCTCGATCCTCGTTTGAAAAATGTCAATCTAGTGGTCGCAAGCGATGTGAATAATCCTTTAACGGGCCCGAATGGTGCTTCTTATATTTATGGTCCACAAAAAGGAGCCACACCAGACCAAGTTCAAGAACTTGATAAAAACTTAAAGCACTTTGCTGAAGTGATTCAACGCGATTTAAAACAAGAGATTGCCGAAACCCCAGGAGCAGGAGCTGCTGGTGGCGTCGGTGGTGCGTTACTTGCTTTTCTTGATGCAGAAATAAAAAATGGTGGCGAAGTGATTGTTGAAAAAGTTAAATTGGAAGAAGCGATCAAAGAAGCTGACCTAGTGCTTACCGGCGAGGGTGGTATCAATCACCAAACGATTTACGGGAAAACGCCGATTGTTGTCGCGCAAGTCGCTAAAAAATATGATCTACCCGTGATTGCAATAGCCGGTTCTCTTTCCGAAGATTATGAAGAGGTCTATGAACAGGGTATAGACGCCGTTTTCAGTATTATACCTCAGGTCATGGATCTAGAGACGGCCTTTGCCAAAGGTTTTCAGAATATTGTGACTACTGCTAGAAATATTGCGAGGACTTTAGAACTTTCTGAAAAAATCTAAAAAAGTAAATGTAAGAACGGACGACTAAAACTGTTGAAGTTTTAAGCGTCCGTTTTTTAGTGCCGTTTCAATGGGAAGGAAATGTTAATAAGTTCGAACTTCTCGATGGTGAATAAGCCTCAATAGTAAAAAAATACTTTTTTAAACGTTTTATTCAAGAAAACGAAATATCCATGTCATAATATAAATGTCTCTAATTCAGACTAATTACCGAAGGAGTGTTCAAAATAGAAAAATATCGAATCAATCCAGAAGCAGGTTTAGAGTTTGGGCTCTATACGTTAGGGGATCATATCAAGGATCCCCATACAGGAAAAAGAATCTCTGCCCAACAGCGGCTGCAGGAAATCATTGAAATGGCAAAGCTTGCAGAAGAGGCGGGGCTCGATTTTTTTAGTGTAGGGGAAAGTCATCAAGAATATTTTACGACCCAGGCGCATACAGTCGTCCTGTCAGCAATTGCTCAAGCAACAGAAAAAATTAAAATTGGAAGTTCTTCAACGATCATTAGTACTTTGGATCCAGTGCGAGTGTATGAAGATTTCGCAACGATTGATTTATTTTCAGATGGGCGAACAGAGATCATTGCCGGACGGGCTTCGCGTTTAGGTGTCTTTGATCTGTTGGGCTATAATATAGAAGATTATGAAGCATTGTATGAAGAGAAATTCGATTTATTATTGAAAATTAATGAGAACGAAATCGTGAATTGGGAAGGTAGATTCCGAGAACCGTTACGTCAGGCTCAAGTACTTCCTCGTCCCAAAAATGGTTCACTACCGATTTGGCGTGCAGTTGGAGGAGGACCAAATAGTGCCGTGAAAGCGGGTGTCGCTGGTGTCCCAATGTTTATTGCTATGCTAGGAGGTCCTGCGGAAATTTTTAAATATTCAATTGATGCGTATCGCGAAACGGCTGCTCGTATGGGCCATGATCCGAATGAATTACCTGTCGCTACCGCTGGTTTTTTCTATGCGGCAGAAACAACACAGAAAGCTTTCCAAGAAGTCTATCCTTATATTAATGAAGGCATGAAGTTGACCAATGGACAAGGGTTTCCAAAGCGTGAATTCGCTCAAGGAATGGATCAACGAAATGTGATGAATATTGGAAGTCCTGATCAAATTGTAGAGAAAATCCTTTATCAATATGAACAGTTTGGGCATCAAAGATATATAGCACAAATGGATTTTGGCGGGGTCCCTTTTGATCAAATTATGAAAAATATTGAGCTGATTGGTACGAAAATTTTACCAAAAGTGAAGAAATATACGGCTAAATAATTAAAAAATCTAGGACAAAGGTCGCTTAAAGGCCCTTTATCCTAGACTTCTATTGAATGAATTTATTGAATGAGTTGAGCAGCTGCTTCATCGACAATCACTGTAACATCTGGGTGGTTAACTAAAATAGTCGATGGTATTTCTCCCGTAGGTTCTTCAGCAGTCACTAAATCTTTGACCGCTTGCGCTTTTTCTTCGCCAAAAGCTAAAAGAAGAATCTTTTTAGCTTTCATAATAGAGCTTAGTCCCATTGAATAAGCATAACGTGGTACATCTTCTTCTTTTTCAAAATTACGTTTATTAGCTTGAATCGTTGAATCTGTCAATTCTACTTTATGTGTAACCGAATCAAACGATGTACCCGGTTCATTAAAGGCAATATGACCATTTTGACCGATCCCTAGAAGTTGTAAATCAACCGGATTTTCAGCAAGGATTTGCTCGTAACGTTCAATTTCTTCTGCTTCATCATTTAAACCATTCGGAACGTAAGAGGCTTTAAAAGGTTTCTCGTTGAAAAGATGTTGTTCCATAAAATAGCGATAGCTTTGTTCATCTGTTCCAGCTAGACCTATGTATTCATCTAAATTGACGGAAACAGCATCTGAAAAATCAACATCGCTTGCGACAAGTTTCTCATAGACACTTTCAGGTGTTGACCCAGTCGCTAAACCAAAAACTTCCGCACCGTTATCTAATGCTTCACGTATGATCTCGTAAGCTTTTGTTGAACCTTCATCTTTGTTTTTAGCATAAATAATTTCCATATATTGTAAACCCCTTTAAACTATTTTTTTATAAAAATAGTTTACTCCTCAAAAAGATTGTTGTCAACTTCACAAAGGGGGCGGACTTTATAGAATACTTAACCTAGTAAAAGCGATCGAAAGAAGTGTCACTGAAAAAGGGTAAGGGCATGCTCATCGAAACGAAGTCAATAAACGTTTCGTAAAAAACTGTTCTTTCCGAAACGAAATAGACAAACGTTTCGACAAAGTTTATTCTCGCCGAAACGAAATGGACAAACATTTCGTCAAAATTCATTTTTATCGAAATGAAAGTACCAAACGTTTCGCCGAGACAATAAAAGCCTAAAAATCTGAATAAAAAACACGAAAAAAGCATTCAAACCTTCAACCGAAGATTTGAATGCTTTTGTTTTATTTCAATCTTTATTTTTCAATCTCTTGTAATCCTGCATTTAGCCATTTCATCATTTCAGTTTCTTCATCCTCATCCTCACCGCCGAGGAAAGTTCCTAATTTAGAAACAGGGGATTCATTGAGCATTGCGAGAGTGGTCGGTTTAATGTTCATGTCCATAACAGCTGAAACAGTATCCAACAGGACCTTCTTCGCATCCTCATTGCCTAAAACATCTTTTACTTTGTCCTTAACGGAGAAGTGATCTTCGTCGAAAGTCATTTCTGGCGCTGGCTCGCCTTTGTCCGTTTCTTCTTCAAACCAGTTCCGGACGCCTTCACCGGTTGCCTCTTCTTCTTCAGGTAAAACGTAATTTGGATTCGGTTCAGAAACTTTTTCAAAGGTCACACTGTCGTAAACGCCCGGTTCTGCCATGACCGTTAAGGTTGTATATTGATTTTCTAACGGTACATTTTCAAATTCAAAGATTTTATCGCTAGAGACTTCTGCAAATTCTTCACCATCGACAAGTAAAGTAAGAGTATCTAAGTTAGAATAAACTTTGACGGTCATTTCATCATAGGGGCGCTGCGCGTAGCGTTTGCCTGTAATATGAACGAAAGGTTCGTCGGACCAGTAAGCTTTATAGATATAAAAAGCATCTTTTCGAGTTTGACGGTCAAACGTTACGAGTCCTTTATTGTTACGTCCAGCAATACCGCCTTCGTCTCGATTATCAGCCCCAAAGTCAAACATATTCCAAACATGACTAGACCAAATAAAGTCACGTTCGTCCAACACTTTTGCCATATGTTCATGGTAAAGCGCGTGGTATTCTTCCGTATAGTCTTGGTTTTTCGGCTCATCTGTGTGCCAGCTAATAATACCTTCTGTTCCGTATTCAGAGATACCGAGTGGGATATCAGGATTTTCTTCATGGAATTTATCCATAAATTTCTCACTGTCTTCTAGTTGTCCCATATACCAACCATAATAAATATTGTAACTGATGACATCCGCAATCTCATTATGTTCAGAATCCATCGGAAGATTGTTTAACTGCGCCATCGTTGTTAAACGAGTCGGATCAATCTCTTTGGTTAATTCATTTAACTCTTTCAGATTATCAACCAGCTCAGGACTGTCACCACCGATTGTTAATTCATTACCGATGCCCCAGAAGAGGATAGAAGCATGATTGTAATTTTGGTAGATCAGTTCTTTCATTTGAGAAATTGTATTTTCACGTGCATCAGGATCTTCGTTAAACACAGAAATAAACGGAATTTCTGCCCATACGACAAAACCAAAAGCATCGCATAATTCATAAAAGTCCTGTGGATGCTGGTAGTGAGCGAGACGAACCGTGTTGGCACCGATTTCTTGGATCAATTGCGCATCTTCAATTAAATGTTCCATTCCAACGGCGTTCCCTCTGTTCATGAAGTCTTGATGTTTCGCTACTCCACGAAGCGGCATTTTTTTGCCATTTAAGAAGAATCCTTCTTCGGGATCTACATAGAATTCACGAATACCTAATGAAGTGGAAACAATATCTAAACACTCATTTCCGCGCCAAATCGAAGCAGTTAATTCGTATAAATAAGGATCCTCAACCCCTTGCCATAAGTGTGGTTCCGTAATTGAAGTGATCGTTTCAACCACTTCTTCCGCCGGAACATACGCTTCATTGACAATCTCGCCGTTTTGGTCTGCGATTTCGAAATGAATCTGGTCCGCAGATTGTGGATTTGTAATCCATGCATTTAATTGTACTTTAGCATCATAAAGATCAATTTGTGTTTTATAAGTAATGCCTAAACTTCCGTAAAAATCCAGATCAAAATGAGTATCAGGTACAGTGATTAATTGTACCGGACGATACATCCCACCATAAAAAGTAAAGTCAGCAGATTGAGGGTAAACATCGTCAAAATGGGAGTTATCTGCCACAACTGTGATCGTTGTTTCATCTTCTGTAAAATGATCACTGATATCTACGCGGAAAGTGGAATAGCCACCACGGTGTTCGGTCAATTTCTCACCGTTCGCATAAACTTCCGCCACCGAATTGACGCCTTGGAATTCTAAATAAATCTTATGATCTTCAGGGACATCCGGGCGAACGAGCTCAAGCGTATAAGCCCCTTTTCCACGATAATAATCGGCACCACCATCTTGGCCATCCCAATTATTCCATGTGTGAGGCACCTCTACTAAACTCCACGAATCATCCAGTTCATCTAATTTTTCTGGTACTTCATCTGTTCGTTTAAAATACCAATCATTTAAATAATCCGTATAACGCATTTGCGCACTCCCTTTCTAAAAAATAAAACGTTCTCTTATCCATTATAAGTAAAGATATTAACTTATTCCAATATCTGCAATTGGGATTAAAAAAACGAGTACCTTATACTAGGTACTCGCTATGAATGGATATTAATGATTGTAAAGGGGAAATTGTTGAGTGATTTCCCGCACTTCTTCTTTAACTTTATTTAAAACTTGGGTGTCTTCTTGGTTTTCAGCAACTTTAACGATTAATTCCGCTACTTTTTTTGCTTCTTCCTCTTTGAAACCACGCGTTGTAATAGCAGGAGTCCCGATACGAAGACCACTTGTTTTTGTAGGAGGTAGTTCATCGAAAGGAATCGCGTTTTTATTGGCGGTGATTTCTACTTCATCGAGTAGAGTCTCCAGTTCTTGGCCGTTCAAGCCATAAGCAGAAACATCGAGTAAGAAAAGATGATTCTCTGTCTCTTGACTGATGACGCGGAATTTAGAATCTTTAAAGACGTCGACCATTGCTTTTGCGTTTTCGATCACTTGGCCAATATAATCTTTAAAGGAAGGTTGTAACGCTTCGTAAAAGGCTACCGCTTTTGCAGCGATGACATGCTCTAAAGGTCCACCTTGGATCCCAGGAAAGACGGCGCTGTTTAATTTCTTCGCATATTTTTTCTTCGCGAGGATTAAACCACCTCGAGGGCCACGCAGCGTTTTATGGGTAGTTGAAGTGACGACATCGGCATAAGGCACAGGATTTTGGTGATATCCTGTGGCACAAAGACCAGCGATATGTGCCATGTCTACCATGAAGAAGGCGTCTATCTCATCCGCAATCGCTCGAAATTTCTTAAAGTCGATCGAACGCGAATACGCACTTGCTCCAGCAACAATCATTTGCGGTTTTTCTTCGACAGCAATCCGACGTACTTCTTCATAATCAATGACTTCTTCCGTTTCAGTGACGCCATAAGCGATAAAGTTATATAATTTTCCACTAAAATTCACTTTAGAGCCATGCGTTAAATGCCCACCATGATTTAAATTCATTCCTAGAATTTTATCGCCTGGTTTTAGTAAGGCTTGGTAAGCCGCCATATTCGCTTGGCTCCCAGAATGAGGTTGAACGTTTGCGTATTCGGCACCAAACAGTTCTTTGACCCGATCAATGGCAAGGTTCTCGACGACATCAACAAACTCACAACCTCCATAATAACGACGTCCCGGATAACCCTCCGCATATTTATTCGTTAAAATACTTCCCTGAGCTTTCATTACCTCTTCGGATACAAAATTCTCAGAGGCAATGAGTTCAATTCCATGTTCTTGACGGTTTTTTTCATTTTCAATAGCTTCAAATAAGGCCCGATCATACATTATAAAATCACCTATCTCATTTATTGTCGTAAGGTAAGTATAGGCTATTTTGCCACAGACTTCCATGAAAATTCGCACTCAGTCTTAAGGCCGTTTTTTGATTAAATGAGATTGTGGTATAATTCAGTTGTATCCGAATAAACAAAGGAGAAGTTAAAATGAAAAAAATTCTAAAGAAATTAAGTAAAATGATTGTAGGAGTCAGCGCGACGGCTTTATTAGCGACAGCAGGTGCCTCGACTGTTCATGCTATTGATACGAGTGTGGTAGATGAGGCGTGGGGGAAACCAACATTTGTATATGGTGGAGGCTTGAGCGATGCAGAGCTAGCGGAGACTCAGGAATTATTCGAAATTGATAGTATGGATGATGTGGCTCATACACCCGCTTTAGGTGAAGACTTGGTCAACTATTTAGGTTATGGTTCGGGGGATACAGCCAGTATGATTTCTTCTGTGCTTGTCCAAAGAGACAACAACAGTGGAGTAAACGTTGATATTTTAACTCCGGAAGACATTACAACGATTACGAGCCAACAATATACCAATGCGGCGATTACCGCAGGGGTTGAGGACGTAAATATCGAAGTTGCCAGTATTCGCCCAGTGACGGGAGAGAGTGCTTTAACGGGTGTTTATAAAGCTTTGGAAGTCAATGGGGAAGATCTTGATCAAGAGCGAATGGAAGTTGCGCAAGAGGAACTTGAGACAACGAGTGAAATTGCTGAAGGTGAAGATCTCGATGAAGAAGAATCAAGCCGCTTAGATGGGGCTATCGTTGATATCAAACAGCAACTAGGCGATATTAAAGAGCGAACCGATGAAGTGGCAACCCGTGAAGAAATTGAACAAATCATTAATGAGGCTTTGGAAAAATATGATTTACAAAATGTGATTTCTGTCGATAATATTAATATTTTAGTAAACTACTTTGAAAATTATCAACAAACAAGTGCGATCGATTCGGAACAAGTGAAGGAACAATTAAATGAATTTGCGAACAATTTAGGAGATCGCTTAGGGGATGCTTGGCAACAAGCAGAAGAAAGCGGCCTTCTGGAACGTATCGGAAACTTTTTCCGTGATATTATTCACTCCATTGCTAATTTATTTAGATAATTAAAAAGAGAAATATAAAAACGCCAAGCTATGCTATAAAGTAGTTTGGCGTTTTTTTATGGAGAGGAAGAGGAACATTTATTTTTATAAGTGACTCAAAACACATATAAAAAAAGAGGCGTAAAAGTCTATATAAAGCGTTTTCCGAGCGTAAAAAAGACATTATTTTGTGAAAAAATTAAGAAAGTTGAAATAAACCGTTTTCCAAGGTGGAAAACAGTAAAATTTTGTAATAAGATAGTTTTTGTTCGTCAGAAACGAAGTCTTGATAAGGGTTTCAAATTAGAACGTTTGCAAGATTGTGAAAGAATTTATTTCATACGTAAAAATTCACAAAACAAAACAAAAGGAAAGCAGGGATTTTTTTGGAAACGACTCAAGTGGTCCAAACACTTATCGACCTTTCGGGGAAACGCGAAAATATTCTCGATTATACCATTGGAGATTCGAATTTAGTTTTATTAGAAACAAACGATCCTGAAAAAGTGAAATTAGAAGAACTCCAAGAAAGCGATGCCGTAGTGGAAGCAATCCTACGAAAACAGCATCTAACACTTCACTTAAAAGATGGATTGAAAGATGAACTTTCTGAATTATTGATGGTTCAAGAAGAAGCGGTTGAAGAAGAAGAACAAACTGTTCTGCAAAAAGTAATGAATACCATTCAAGGAATCTTTACACCGATTCTAACACCATTAGCAGGAGCGGGTATTTTACAAGGAATTACGATTCTCTTGACAACAACCGGTGTTTTGGAAACGGGAATGGCCGAAGAAGGTATTTTAAATACCATTTCTGATGCCGTCTTTTACTTTATGCCGATTTTACTTGCTTTTTCAGCGGCAAGAGAATTTAAAGCATCTCCTTATCTAGCGGCGACAATCGCCAGTTTCTTATTGCATCCGGATTTAATTTTTGGATTAGAAAACTTTCCAGGCAGTGATTTTTTTCATATTCCGATTCAATCCATTAATTATGCAAACAGTGTCATCCCCATTATTTTAATTGTATGGGCGCAAAGTTATATTGAACGTTACTTGAAAAAAATTATGCCGGAAATTTTAGCCCCCGTGGTGAATCCGGTTGTTATTTTAGTGGTAGTTTCTTTATTAGGACTTTCTATTTTAGGCCCCATTGGAAACTTTGTAGGTACAGGAATTGCTAGTGTGTTAGGTTACTTTACACAAACGATTCCTTGGTTAGTTCCGACACTTATGGGAGCACTAAGTCCGTTTGTTATTATGGGAGGCGTGCACTACTCGCTGTTTCCAGCAGCCACTGTTTCTCTGTCAGAACTCGGTTATGAGACCATTCTGTCACCAGGAATGCTAGCAGCCAACATGGCTCACGCAGGCGTTGCTTTAGCCGTTGCCTTACGTACGAAAAAGACTGCTTATAGATCTTACTCTATATCTGCAGCCGTTACAGCGACCATGGGTGTTTCGCAGCCTGCTTTATACGGGATTGAATTAATCTTGAAACGTCCACTGATTGCCGCTATTTTAGGTGGGGGTATGGGTGGTTTATACGCCGGAATCTTTAATGTGCGGGCCTTTGCCTTTGCGAACCCGAGTCTTCCAGCCTTACCGGTTTATTTAGATTCTAGCAGTAACATTGTTCACGCCATTATTATGGTGCTGATTTCTTTCGCAGCCGGCTTTATTCTCACTTGGGTCTTTGGTTTTGAAGAACCCAGCGATGAAGTAGTTGACCAAGCCACTGCTTAATAAAAAATAACAGATTTAGAGGCACTTTGTTTAAACCGCAAAGTGTCTTTTTTCATTGAATCTATTCCTTTTATCTCTCGTGTGATATGTCATATAATCATTTCACATTGGAATAGATTTATTTTATGCTTATGAGTGAAAGCGATGTAGTAAGAAGGAGGAAAAAATGTTAGAAGAATTGTTAGCCCATTTAAACCAAGGAAAAACCTTGATGAAAGGATCAGAATTTGAAAAAACAATGCAAGCAGTCGCGATTGAAACCCAAAGACAGTTAGGGGCGATTAACCATACGTACAAGACGGATTTAGAAATGAAAGACACCGTTGAACAAATCATAGGTCATCCCATTCCAGAGACAGTCCGCATCCGCCAACCTTTTTATCTCGATTTTGGGAAAAACGTTGAATTTGGAGAAAATGTTTTTGTCAATGCCAGCGTTCATATGCAAGATCAAGGGGGAGTGCGGATCGGAAACAACGCATTGATCGGACACCAAGTGGTTTTTGCGACGTTAGACCACGACTTAGCCGCCGATAAACGTGGGAATCTACACCCAGCTCCCATTGTTTTAGAAGATGATGTTTGGATTGGTTCAAATGCTGTATTTTTAAAAGGCATAACAATTGGTGCAGGTTCAGTGGTCGCAGGCGGAAGTGTCGTAACAAAAGATGTTCCGAGAAATGTAGTCGTCGGTGGAAACCCCGCTCGTGTCATTAAAGAAATCGCTCAATAATTCAGCAAAAGATCGTTGAATGATGTGATACGACAAAATCGTTGAGCAAGCCCTCTATTCCCAATCAAAGATTATTTTTGCTACAATGAAAGAAGTAACGATTACTTTGGACGTTTGGAGGAAGGAAGTACTTTATTATGTTGGAGAAAAAAACATACGCAAATGGTCAACCAGTCTATGCCTTAGAGGATGACCATCTGACCTATTTTTTTAAGGATGGAGCGATAAAATCAGAAGGTCCTTTTAAAAATGATCAGATGGAGGGAAAGTGGACATTTTATCGGGCAACGGGACAATTGTGGCAAATCGGGCATTTCAAAGAGGGGAAAAAACATGGTCCGTGGCTTCGCTACGATAAAGAAGGACAAAAAGAGTATGATGAAATTTTTGAAGATGGAAAAATAATAAAAAAATAGTTGAGGAGGAGATCGTGTTGGATACTTACACATTAGCAAATGGAAAGGAAATGCCGATCTTAGGATATGGGATGTGGCAAAACACAGACCCACAAGAAGCGATCCATGGGGTGCAAGACGCCATTGAAGTCGGTTATCGTCAGATTGATGGGGCCGGTGCTTACCAAAACGAAGAGCTCGTGGGGCAGGGTCTTGCAGCCAGCGGGATGGCTCGCGAAGAGTTATTCCTGACGAGTAAATTGAAAAACGATGCGCATGGATACGAAAATGTACGGCGTGAAGTGGAAGCAACGCTAGAAAAATTAGGAACGGATTACTTAGATCTCTATCTCATTCACTGGCCAGTTGTGCATGGTCATGGAGATGACTGGCGCGAAGATAATTTAGAGACTTGGCGTGCGTTTGAGGAGTTATATGACGAAGGGATATTGAAAGCAATCGGTGTCAGTAATTTTTCTGTTGAACATTTGGAAAACTTAGTAGAAAATGCGCGGATTAAACCGATGGTCAATCAATTACTGATCCATCCAGGTGTCTTACAAACAGAAACGCGTCAATATTGCCAAGACCAGGACATCATTGTGCAAGCTTATTCACCTTTGAGTCCTCTGTCTGTATTGAAAGAAGAGGAACGCGTTCAGAAAATGCTGTCTAAATACAATAAATCAGTGGCCCAACTATTATTGCGTTTTGATGTACAGTTGGGCGTTGTTCCTTTAACAAAATCAGTCCATCGAAAACGAATGGAAGAGAATAAGGATATTTTTGACTTCGAGATCGATGAAGAAGATATGCAATACTTGAAAGAGTGGACGCATCCTGATTTCACTGAACCAGATAATAAAAATGAGCGACCCCCACAAATTAGCTAAGTTTTACTGAAAAATCAATACTAAGACGGATGTCTATTTAAGCATTTACTCCTATCATATAATCAAAAGGGAAACAAAAAGAAAGGACCGTTTTGTTGAGAACACTTGGTAATATTATATGGTTTATTTTAGGAGGATTTATCAGTTGGCTTTCTTGGGGATTCATAGGCATCTTATGGTCTGTGACCATTATCGGCCTCCCTATTGGTAAGCAATGCTTTAAATTGGCGAAACTATCAGCGGCTCCTTTTGGAAAAGAAGTCTACTTTAGTGACCACGGAGCGTCTTTTTTATTGAATATTTTGTGGTTAATTTTCGGCGGCTTTGTTCTTGTGGTTGAAGAAGTCACGCTGGGTGTCGGTCTTTGTTTAACCATTATCGGCATTCCTTTTGGCCTCCAACATTTTAAACAAGCCAAATTAGCCTTCCTTCCATTTGGAGCGGAAATTTTTAGAATCTAGTAGGTAAAAATTTAAAGAAGAAAAGGCAGGTCAAAATCAATGACCTGTCTTTTTTAGAGTGATTTTACTTTATCTGTCGTAGTAAACGGCGTATAATAATGACAACAAAGAAAGGAAAGCGTTTTATTGAGAGAAGTGAGGCTATGAGTGTCAATAGTGATATGTTGCGAGGGTTTCATGACTTGATGATTTTGCATCGTTTAACAAAAGGCGAATCGTATGGTTATGAGATTTCAAAATATATTCGGGAACGCACGGATGAAGTGTATACAATTAAAGAAACGACGTTATATTCAAGTTTTAATCGTTTGGAAAAGAATGGATATATTACTGCTTTCTCAAAAGAGGAGACCCAGGGACGCAAACGTACGTATTATAAACTGACGGGACAAGGGCTCGAAAGATTTTTGCAACTCTCAGATGATTGGTTAACGACCCAAGAAATTGTGCAGCAATTTCTTTAAGGAGTGAATAAAATGAACGCAGTAGAGCAACATATCGAGAATATGTTCCGCGATTTTCCTGAAACGGAAGAAATTAAACGAATCAAAAATGATCTTTATCAGAATGCACAAGACCGATATGATGAATTAGTCGCTTTAGGAAAAACAGAAAGTGAAGCCTTAGGAACGATCATTATTGAAATTGGCGAGCGCGATGTTTTACTAGAAGAGTTGGATTATGATCAAGAGCAAGACCTGATGGATTATTCCATTCATACGTTAGCCGAAGCCGAGAACTACATTATGTTTACGAACAGAGAAAGCATGAAAATTGGTTTAGGCATCCTCCTTATTTTAGTGAGTGTAGGGCTAACACCTACCTTTAATACGTTCGGGGTGGAAGAGATCGGGGTTATTCTTTTATTAATTTGTGTGGCAGTTGCGGTGGGGATATTTATTACAGCAGGGCTAAGATTGGACGCCTTAAAAAATGCGTTTGACCCGGATGAAGGGACCTTCTATTTGTCCCCTGAAGATTATGAAACGGTTGAATATGAATTTTCCGTTTTTAAAGAAAAAGAACGTTATCGTATTCCAATGGGCGTTATGTTATGTATTCTAGCGGTCATCCCACTTCTCATTTTTTCCTTTTTAGATCAGCAGTTAATCACGGAACGTTTCGGTATTTTATTATTGACAACAGCTATCGGGGCGGGGGTGTATCAATTTGTAAAATATGGGATGTTGCAGTCGGCTTACGAACAAATCCTCAATATTGGTGAATATAGTGTGGAAGAACGACGGTTCCAGCAAAAAATTGAACCGATTGCAGGGATTTACTGGTTAGCGATTGTTTTAATTTATTTTGTTTGGAGCTTTACAACGATGAACTGGCATTACACCTGGATGGTATGGCCGATTAGCGGCATATTATGGGCGCTCATTTCTTTATTTCTAAAAATAATGTCCAACCGAGAGAGTGATCGATAATTTTTCAAATAGGTATATAGCATATTTAAAAAGCGTTCTCTATTCATTAGAGGACGCTTTTTAGGTAAATAAAGAAAACGGAAGACCGAAGAAAAGATAAATGATCGTTTTAACTCAAAGCTTCACGAATCGTTTCGAGAAACAATGCGGAAACAGTCGATAACGTGTAGTTTCGGCGCCAAATGAGATAAAGGGGCGCTTCCACTGGGGGATTGAGCGGACGGAATGTCAGTTTCCCAGTTGCTGTTGTGTTGGCTAATTTGTCTAAGGATATCAAATAGCCTAAACCTTCTTCTGCCATCAGAACGGCATTATTAATCAAATTATAAGCCGCTAGAATATGGGCATCTTCCATAGGATAACCCAACCAACCCGACAATTCATTGGTGGTTAAAGCTTGTTTTGAGACAATTAAAGGTTGGTTTTGTAGCCTATCAGGCGTAATTGCCTCAGCTTTTGCTAAAGGGTCTTCTTTTCGCATTAAAACACCCCATTGATCATAGACGGGTAATTTAAGGGTGTTGTATTTCTCCAGGTTAGGCGTCCCTACAAGCAAACCAAAATCAACCACCCCTTGATCGAGTTGTTCGGTTACAGTAGCAGCATCGCCGCTATGGATATCGAATTGAATAGCGGGATGTTCTTGATGAATTTGTTTAAAGATTTTGACAATCTCGCGAAAGGCGGCACTTTCAGCGACACTCATTTTAATCGTTCCCAGGATTTCTTGAACATTTTGTTGTAAGTCATTGAAGGTTTTTTCAGTTAATTCTAAAATAACTTTCGCCCGATCGCGCAAAGCTAAGCCCGCTTCATTTAAAATCATCTGACGACTCGTCCGTTGGAATAATTTCGTTCCGACCATTTCCTCTAATTTGTTTAACTGTTTGGAAAGGGTAGGTTGTGCCACATGTAAAATTTCAGCAGCACGCGTCATATTTCCTTCCTCCGCAATCGCTAAAAAATATTTAAATAAACGTGTATCCATCTAGGGGTACCTCCTAAAAAAAACAACCTGATATCGTGCATGCATGGATATCAGGTTGTCTTTTATATTTTTTTAAGATAAAGCTCTAAATTCTTCGATAAACGCATCGGTTAAAGGATCCATATCAGAAAATATCGTCGGATCAATCTCCAACATTTGCGAGATATAGTGGGTTAAAGCGACGGTATCACAAACGAGCACGCGGGCATCTCCCAATTGGGCATACTCAATCGCTCCTTTTTCAGCAAGTAATTTTTCTACTTTCCAATAATGTAAAGAAATACCTGGGATATGTCGTCTAGAAGGGACAGGGATTTCTGTACCATCTGGCAACACTGTGACTAGCGCTTCGTGTGTATCACCCATTCGCTCATGAATGTTTTTCCATTCTTCAATCCCATGAATAAAGGTGTTTTGTCTCAAATCGACTCCGACTAATAAAATCTTTGCTTGGCGATCCAGTAATTTCCCATACGAGGAGCCTCTTGCAGCAGGCGTGTCAAAGTTTTCATTCCCTGCAGTGAACGCTTGGGCATCTGTTCCTAAAGCGGCCACTGAATGGGTCGGATGTAATGACCGGAATACATGAGGGCGTTGGCGGAATAATTCTGTTAAAATCCCAATATGCGAGGGGCTCTCTGCAACATAGAACTTGGGGTTTTCTTCGTTAATATCGGCCCAAGTGTGCGTCGGAAAGACAAGCAAGCCGTCGTTCATAAATTCAGAAAAAGCATCTAAGACGGTCTCTGCACCATTTTTTACTTCCCCGATACTTTTCATGGAAGAATGCACCATGATCGTACCGGTGGGATCAATATTCATCTGTTTTAAATCATTGAGTAAATCTTTTTTCGTATAAATTTGAAAGACCTCCCCGATAGATTATTATTCACCGGTTAAGTGAACCATAAAGTAACGTTTTTTACCACGACGTACTAAAATAAAGCGGCCCTCATAACTATCTTTTTCGCTGACCGTATAGTCCAGGTCTTGGACGCGTTCGCCTTTCAAGTAGATGGCACCATTTTTAATATCTTCACGTGCTTGGCGACGCGAAGGCGAAATTTCGGTGACATCGACTAAGAAACTCACTAAATCAACTTCTTGTCGGGGCGCTTCTAAAGCTGGCACATCTTTAAAGGACAATTCAATTTGTTCAGCCGTTAAATCTTGGACATTGCCCGAAAATAGCGCTTCTGAAATTTGGATGGCTTCATCTAAAGCCTCTTGCCCATGGACAAAACGGGTCATTTCTTCGGCTAATACTTTTTGTGCAGTTCGTTTATGCGGTTCTTTTTCCGTTTTTTTAGCTAGATCCGCGATTTCTTCTTGCGATAAGAAAGTAAAGTATTTCAAGTATTTATCGACATCGCGGTCATCTTGGTTGTACCAGAATTGGTAAAATTCATACGGGGTTGTCTTTTCAGGATCTAACCAAATGGCACCGCCAGCCGATTTTCCGAATTTTGTGCCATCTGCTTTTAAGAGTAAAGGAATCGTTAGTCCATAAGCTTCAGCTTCTGCCCCTTCTTTTTTCCGGATTAAATCTAAACCTGAAGTAATGTTCCCCCATTGGTCAGAACCACCAATTTGTAGTTGGACATTTTCTTCTTGGTATAAATGTAAAAAGTCAATGGACTGAATAATCTGGTAACTGAATTCTGTAAAAGAGATCCCTGTTTCTAAACGACTCGATACAATATCTTTAGCGAGCATCGTATTAATGTTAAATTCTTTTCCGTATTCACGAAGAAAGTCGAGAAACTTCATGTTTCCTAGCCAATCAATATTATTTAATAGACGAATATCAGAAGTTTCGTCCCCCGTATTAAATAACTGACGCATTTGGTCACTTAATTTTTCAGCATTTTCGTCGACTTGTTCCATCGTTTGGAGCTGACGTTCAGACGTCCGTCCACTTGGATCTCCGATAGAACCTGTCCCACCACCGATTAAAGCAACTGGCTGGTGACCTGCGAGTTGGAATCTTTTTAAAATCATAAAGGGAATGAGATGCCCAATATGCATACTGTCGCCGGTTGGGTCCACACCACAGTATAAGGCGATACTTTTACTTTCTGTTAATTCTCGTAAGCCTTCCTTGTCCGTTTGTTGGTTAATGGCGCCTCGCCATTCTAATTCATCAATAATATTCATTCTGATACCTCCAAAATTTTGATTGAAATGGTTGATTGCTGTTGTGTATTTAAGAAATAAGATATAGAGCCTGAATGTTCACAATCGATCCTGGGAGTGAAAAGCTTGTGGGAAAGGAATGATTCCTTTTAAAAATAAAAAAACCGACAAAAACAAAAGTTTTTGCCGGGACGAATTTTCCGTGTTACCACCCAAATTGAATAACGAGAAGCATTATTCCACTCTTCCTTTTAACGCAAGGCGATACGCTACAAATCTGTAGTTTGCTCCGAGATGTAATTCGTAGATGAGGTGTGTGCTAATTTTCACCACCATTAGCTCTCTAAAACAGGGACCATCCCTACTACTTCGTCTCTTCCTAGCAATTGATCGAATTGACATTATTATAAGTAAGCCATTCACAAAAGTCAATCCACATTTAGAAATTAAGCGGCTAGTCAAGCAGGATGAATACTTTTCTGTTTCACAATTGCTTGCTTCATTGTATAATAGAAAAAGAAGCAAAAATATTGCATGCGCTTTGTATAAAATCAACGAAACG
Source organism: uncultured Atopostipes sp. (assembly GCA_910588235.1). Lineage (GTDB taxonomy): Bacteria > Bacillota > Bacilli > Lactobacillales > Carnobacteriaceae_A > Atopostipes. The sequence continues at coordinate 87,837 of CAJUOQ010000002.1, forward strand.
AATAAAAATAGAACCCTGGAACTGGATCAAACCTAGAGGCGAGGATGCTTATGAAAAAATTAGTGTTTTTTGATATTGATGGCACGCTGGTGACAAGAAATAATCATATCCCCAAGTCAACGTTGCAAGCAATCACGGCTCTGAAACAAACAAATGCCGTTCCTGTTCTTGCAACCGGCCGAGCGCCTGTTCTGGTCAAAGAAATTGCGCAAGAACTACAAATTGATAGTTACATTGCGATGAATGGCCAATATATTGTGCACCAAGGACAAGTGCTTTATGCCAATCCGATTGACAAACATTTAGTTGATGCCGTGGTGGAGATTGCGACCGCCCGACAAGATGGACTTCTGTTATCATCGGACGATGAATTGATAGCAAATTCTGTCATCTCCTTAGTCAATCGTAGCTCCTTGTATACCTTCTTAAAAGGTTTCGTCGGTCTCATTCCCGAACAAATCCAAGCTTCATTATTGAACCGTTTAATGAAAAAAGTTCCTAAAAAAGAAGCTTATGAAAATAAAGAAATTTATATGATCAATATCAATGGCGGTCAAGCAGATGAAGCGGCCTATGAAAGGCTCTTTGGCCAGTATTTAACTTTTACGCGAGCGAATGAGCGAACGATGGATGTCATTAATAAAGGTATCTCGAAAGCAACAGGAGCCCAGCAGATGATCGAGCAATTAGAGGTTGCACCACATAATACTTATGCATTTGGTGATGGGTTGAATGATTTGGAACTGCTCGAGCTTGTCAATACCGGCGTCGCGATGGCGGACGGTTTTGCAGAATTAAAAATAGTCGCCGATTTTGTGACCGCTGCTGCGGATGATGATGGCATCTTTAAAGGACTTAAAGAGCTGGGGCTTATTTAAGAAAATAGAAGAAACAAGAATCAAAGGCGTTTCTTGGCTATAATGCCGAGAAATTTTGTGCTATAATCATACACGTATTTAAGAGGACTGAACATTTAGAAAAGGATTGGTATCGTGTCAGAAAAGAAGAATTATTATATAACAACGCCAATTTATTATCCAAGCGGGAAGTTACACATCGGTAGTGCGTACACTACGATTGCTTGTGATATTCTTGCGCGTTATAACCGATTAAAAGGCAATGACGTGTTTTATCTTACAGGAACAGATGAACACGGCTTAAAAATTCAAGAAAAAGCAGAAGAAGAAAATCAAACTCCGAAAGCGTTTGTCGATAAACAAGCAGATGATATCCAAGCGCTTTGGGAAAAACTTGAAATTACCAACGATAAATTTATCCGTACAACGGATGAAGATCATAAAGAAATCGTCGGGAAAATTTTCGAAAAATTACGAGCACAAGGGGATATTTATTTAGACCAATATTCAGGTTGGTATTCTGTTTCAGACGAAGAATTTTTCACTGAATCTCAACTGGATGAAGTGTATCGTGATGAAGCCGGCGAAGTGATCGGCGGAAAAGCACCGAGTGGTCATGATGTAGAATGGGTCAGCGAAGAATCTTACTTTTTCAAAATGAGCAAATATGCGGACCGTTTGCTTGCTTACTACCAAGAACATCCGCACTTTATTCAACCAGAATCTCGTAAAAATGAAATGATAAATAACTTTATTAAACCTGGCTTAGAAGACTTAGCGGTCTCTCGAACCACCTTTGATTGGGGAGTTCAAGTCCCATCAGATCCTAAACACGTGGTTTACGTTTGGATCGATGCTTTGACGAATTATATTACAGCGTTAGGCTATGATCCTGAGTTAGGTGGTTTTGAAAATCAACCCGAATTATTCCAAAAATTCTGGCCAGCGGATGTGCATATGGTTGGAAAAGAGATCGTGCGTTTCCATACCATTTATTGGCCTATTTTATTAATGGCTCTGGATCTACCATTGCCCAAACAAGTTTTCGGCCACGGTTGGTTATTAATGAAAGATGGAAAAATGTCAAAATCAAAAGGAAATGTAATTTATCCGGAGTTTTTAGTGGATCGTTATGGTTTAGACAGCCTACGCTACTACTTAATGCGGGAAATTCCTTTCGGTTCAGATGGGATCTTTACGCCTGAAGATTATGTTTCCCGTGTCAATTCAGATTTATCCAATGATCTAGGAAACCTATTAAACCGGACAGTCGCGATGATTAATCAATATTTCGAAGGTGAAATTCCGACATATGTTTCTGCTCAAAATGAATTTGATCAAGCGCTGGAAACACTAGCGGCAGAAACGGTTAAAGATTATGAAGCTTCATTAGATCAATTACGCTTCAATGTTGTTTTACAAGATATTTGGAAGTTAATTTCACGGACCAATAAATATATCGATGAAACAACGCCATGGGTCCTTGCGCGCGAAGAACGGATGGAAGAATTAGGCAATGTGCTGGCTCATCTAGTCGAAAGTATCCGCATTGTCGGAACTTTATTACGTCCTTTCTTAGTGGAAACACCAGGTAAGATCGCCAAACAGTTAGGCTTAGAGCTTGAAGAAGATATGCGTTTTGACCAATTAACCTTTGGCCAATTCCCAGAAGGACGCCAGGTGATTGCGAAGGGAGAACCGATTTTCCCACGATTAGATGCGGAAGAAGAAATCCAAGCCATTCAAGAAGAAATGACTCCCGATACAGAAGAAGCGACCGAAGAAACTTGGGATCCGGAAGAGACAACGTTATCTTCCGTTAAAAAAGAAGAAATTTCTTTTGAACATTTCGATGCGGTCGAATTAAAAGTGGCTGAAGTCATTAATTGTGCGAAAGTTGAAAATGCCGATAAGCTACTCAAGTTTCGCTTAGATGCTGCGGATGAAGGCGGCCATCGCCAGATCATTTCGGGTGTGGCAGAATTTTACTCAAATCCTGAAGAATTAATGGGCAAAAAAGTGATTATTGTGGCCAATATGAAAGCTATAAAAATGCGTGGAGAAATCAGTCAAGGAATGATTTTATCGGCTGAAGACGAAGCAGGCAACTTAAAATTAGTAGAAGCTCCTGCGGGTATGCCAAATGGGGCTATTGTAAGTTAAAGAATAAAAGAATGGGAAAGAGGGCAAGAGTTTCTTGTCCTTTTCCTTTTTATGGCGAAAGATTTAAACAAAGATAAAGGAATGAAATTATGTTATTTGATACACACGCACACTTGAACGTTGAACAATTTGCTGAAGACGAAGCAGAAGTTATCCAACGCGCTAAAGATCATGGTGTCTCCAAAATTGCTGTCGTGGGTTTTGACCACGAAACGATTGTAAAAGCGTTAGAGTTGAGCAAAACATACGAAGGGATTTACCCCATTATCGGCTGGCATCCAACGGAAGCAGGCAGTTATACGGATGAAGTCGAAGAGAAATTAATTCATTTATTAAAAACAGAAGAGATCATTGCGATGGGCGAAATGGGTCTTGATTATCATTGGATGGAAGACCCGAAAGAAGTCCAAATCGAAGCTTTCCGTCGTCAAATTCGTGTAGCTAAAGCATTAAAAATCCCGATTACTGTTCATAACCGTGAGAGTACAGAAGATATTTATCAGGTATTAAAAGAAGAAAATATAGAAGAAATTGGTGGAATCATGCATAGTTTTAATTTAACCCCTGAATGGCTAGAGAAATTTCTCGATTTAGGTATGCATATTTCGTTTAGCGGTGTCGTGACCTTTAAAAATGCGCCCGAAGTTAAAGAGAGTGCCAAATTAGTTCCACTCGATAAAATGTTGATCGAAACGGATGCACCGTATTTGAGTCCAGAACCTAACCGGGGTCAACGGAATGAGCCGAGCTATGTTCGTTTTGTCGCGCAAGAGATTGCTTCTCTTCGGGGGTTATCTTTTGAAGAAGTAGCCAAAATCACGACCGACAATGCTAATCAGTTCTTTCAATTGACGGAAGAAGAAGCATGAAGCCGAAAATAAAAGAGGTTATTGTTGTTGAGGGAAAAAGTGATACAGAAAAAATACAACTCGCGGTAGAAGCGGATACTATTGAAACGCAAGGCTTAGCATTAGAACCGGAAACTCTAGCCATGATTGAACATGCCCAAAAAACAAGAGGCGTCATTGTTTTGACCGACCCAGATTACCCGGGTGAAACCATACGAAAAAAAATTACACAAAAAGTACCGGGTGTTAAACATGCCTTTATTACAACCGGAGAGGGCACTCCCAAATTTAAAGGGACGTTAGGCATTGAACATGCTTCCATTGCGACGATCCAAGCAGCTTTAAAGGGCTTATACAGTGTAGCGACTAATGAGAGCGCTCCTGTTTCGAAAAAGTTTTTGCGGGCGAACGGTCTAACCGGTGGAAAAGCTTCGAAACAATTACGTATGGCCTTAGGTGAGAAATTACGGATCGGGTACACAAACAGTAAACAACTGCAAAAGAGATTAACGATGTTTGGGATTACTGAAGAGGAAGTCACCCGGGCCCTAAAAGAAATGAAAAAGGAGGGATTGGATGAGTGAGCCAATCGATATCGCAACGCCCCGTCGTACGCGAGAGATTTTAGAAAAATATGACTTAAATGTCAAAAAAAGCTTAGGCCAAAACTTTATTATCGATACCAATATTTTGAAAAATATTGTCGCGGCAGGTGACGTCGATGAAGAGACAACGGTGATTGAAATTGGTCCAGGAATCGGCGCTTTGACGGAACAAATTGCTAAGTCCGCAAAAGAAGTTTTCGCTTTTGAAATTGATGATCGCTTATTACCTGTTTTAGATGAAACGCTAAGCGATTATTCCAATGTGACTATTTTCCATCAAGATATTTTAGAGGTGGATTTTGAGAAGTTTCAAACAGAATATCTAAAAGAGAGTTCACGCATCGTTGTGATCGCTAACTTACCTTATTACATCACTACGCCCATTATTATGCACCTGTTGAGTAGTTCCTTACCGGTGGAAACGATGGTGTTGATGATGCAAAAAGAGGTCGCGAGCCGCTTAGAGGCTCAACCGAGCACGAAAGCTTACGGCTCCTTATCGATTGCTATCCAATATTATACAGAAGTCGAGATTGCTTTTACTGTACCTAAAACCGTCTTTATGCCGCAACCGAATGTTGAATCAGCGGTGATCCGCTTAAATGTACGGGAAACACCGGCTGTGCAGGTCAAAGATGAAACTTTATTAGCAAAGATTGTCCGCGCTTCTTTTGTCCAAAGACGTAAAACCATTTGGAACAACTTGAGACGTGCATTGGATAATAAAGAACAAGAAGAAACGTTAAGAGCCGCTTTTGCGAGTGCAGACATCGATCCTTCGCGCCGAGGCGAAAGTCTAACCATTCAAGAATTTGGAGCCTTAGCGGATGCGTTGGTTGCCTTTGAACTGACTGACTTTACTTAAAGCATTTAAATAATAGGAAACAACGGACATGGAAGCATGTCCGTTAAAATATTTCGCGGGGTTCAAAAGGAAAAGGACTGTTTAGGGTGAATTTAGCGGAGAATAGCGGTTTAGAGTTGTTTTAATTTATTTTTAATGTTTTTTGTGATATACTGAATTAAGTATAAGGAGTGTCGATGATGACAACAACCATAAATAACATTAAAGATACATTTGATGAGTTGGTAGGCGAGAATATTGTGATTACTGTTGAAGCAGGACGTCGGAAAACGAAAACACACGCAGGGACCCTGTCAGAGACGTACCCAGCTGTTTTTGTCGTTGAACTGAGCAATAACGATGAAGAATCGTATGATCGTGTATCGTACAGCTACGCGGATGTATTAACGAGTTCAATTGAAGTAGACTTCCCGGACTCAGACGTAGAAGTGGTTGATACAGAAGAAGCAGAATAACGAATGAATGATGAAGAGCAGAAGAGAAATCTTCTGCTTTTTTTAGTATGACGGGCATGTGCTATGTCTAGGGTGGAAGTCCCTAAAGAAC
>CAJUOQ010000003.1 GCA_910588235.1 uncultured Atopostipes sp.
ATGATGCTCTCAACGTTTATAGAGGTTATTATAGTTTAAGTGAATAATTCAGGTTCTTTATAGTTTACTCCTCGATTTTTACAATCTTGGTTCCGTGAAATTGGTTCGTTGGTATTCGAGTTGCCAGCTCTTCATAATTTTCGGAAGTCACACCGCCACCAATTAAGATTTCAATGCGTCCATTCGCATAAGCGATCATCTCACGCAACCACTCTTCATTCTCAAACACGGTACCTGTCCGACCGCCATGCGTTAAAATGCGCGTGACGCCTTGTGCGATCAGCCATTCCATTTCTTCTTTCGCAGACGCTCGCGGAATTTCATCAAAGGCCATATGAAAAACAGTGGCCATGTCACCACTTAAGGTCACTAATTCTTCTACTTGTGCCCGGTGAATGCGATGCTCTTTGTTTAAACAACCAAAAATAACGGCATCCGTATTGAGCTTTTTCGCGCGGATTAAATCTTGCTTCATCATTTCAAATTCAACTTCATTATAAATAAAGTCGCCACCCCGCGGACGGATCATCGTCGCTACGGTTGCTTGGTGAGCATGTGCATACTTGATCGTTTGTTCAATCACCGCATAAGAAGGTGTCGTTCCGCCTTGAGCCAAATTGTCGCATAACTCTATTCGCTGCGCTCCTTGTGCAATCGCCGCTGGAACTTTTGTAAAATTTTCAGCACAAAATTCAAGTATCATTTTATGACCCTTTCGTCTTTTAATCAGTCAGTGTTGTGAATAGTCTTTTTCCTTCTAAAACAAATTGACAATTCTTGATAGTTTAATTAAAGTTAAAGAAATATTGGAGGTTATTATGAGTAAAAAGTATTATGCAGTACGTGTTGGCCGCAAGCCTGGGATCTACCAAACTTGGGATGAGGCCAAACAACAAGTTTCTGGGTTTAAGCAAGCGGTCTTTCGTTCCTTTAAAACACGAACGGAAGCTGAAGATTTTCTACAAGGAGGCGTCGAACCGTCTAAAACGACAGTCACTGATAAAGACACGCTGATCGCTTATGTGGATGGGTCTTTTGATAAACATTCGCAACGTTATAGTTTTGGCGTCGTTTTAATTCACGACAACGAAGTGCTGGATACCTTAAGTCGCGTCGGCAATAATCCAAAATATCAGGGCAGCTGGCAAATTGCCGGCGAAGTTTTTGGAGCGCTGCATGCGATCCACTGGGCAATTCAACAGGGTTATAAACAAATCATCATTCATTATGATTATCTCGGCATCGAAAAATGGGCGCGCGGCGAATGGCGAACCAACAAACCTGTTTCGCAAGATTATGTAGCCACCTATCGCAAACTCGCACCCAAAATCGAGGTCCAATTTGTCAAAGTTAAAGCCCATTCGGGGATTAAATACAATGAACTCGCGGATCAAATCGCAAAAGACGCATTAAAACAGACCCCTGCTCAATAATTTTATAAATCAATCTCTGCTAGAATTTCCTGCAGGGATTCCAGCTCTTCATTCGTTAATGTGATGCCCTTACCCATTTTCGTATGGTCGGGGCTCCAATCGCGGATGTCAAATTTCGGTGGGCGTTCATTCCAACTCACTAAATTCAACTCTTTCGTCCAACCACTAGGAGATGTGGACAACACCCCTAATTCTTCCATAATTTCATATTTAAAATCTGCCATTTTTTTCACCTCTTTTATTATTTACATCTCTATTATAGTATAACGTGTGGCTTTTTCTAAATATTTCGCGTAAACAAAAACTTTCCTAAAAGGCATCTGCCCTTCAAGGAAAGTTTTTTATAATCGATTAAATTCCTGCTTCTACTTCGGTCAGTACTCGTCGCAAGCGATCCGGATAGTCCGTCATAATACCATCCACACCTTTTTCAATTAACTCACGCATCGTCTCTTCCTCGTTAATCGTCCAATAATAAACCGACATATTCCGATCGTTCGCACTCTGGATAATATTATTCGTCGTTAAATTATACCCTTCCGCTTCCGTCGGCAATTGTAGCGAATCGACATTCGTTTTTGCTAAACCATTCAAATACGGGACATGTTTTGTCACAAATCCACGCACTTCTTGTTCGCCCGCACCAATCGGAATCTGTCCTTGCGTCACTTCTTCAAAACGCTCGATGATTGCTTGGTCAAAACTGCCGACCATCACTTGCTCTTCCATCTGGTATTCTTGAATGAGGCGCCAAAGTTCTTGAATGACCTCTTCATATAATTCAGGCGCATTCGTGTCTTTCATTTCAATTAAATGCCGTTGATTAGGGTACTTCTCGAACACTTCAGCCACTGTCGGAATGTAAACCCCTTGATCTCGATAAGTGTGTGCGCCATTTTCATCGACAAATTGATAACCTGCATCCAATGCTTGGACTTCAGCCAACGTCATCTCGTTGACTTTTCCAGTACCATTTGTAGTCCGATCGACGGTATTATCATGGATCACCACTAAATGGCCATCCTTTGTTAGATGGGTGTCGTACTCAAACATATCCACCTCTAACTGCGCTGAGGTCGCAAAAGCCGCCAAGGTGCCTTCCGGTGCTAGTCCACGCCCGCCCCGATGCGCAATGTTTAAAATGTCCGGATCATCCGCTTGATAAAAAGCTCGCGCTGGACGTTTTTCAACAGGCCATAGAAAAATCAACAACCATACGTCTGCTACCACAGCTAAAAGTCCACCAATTATTTTTAGAATTTTCTTCAATGCTCTCTTCCCCTTTTCTTCTTAACCACTGATTCCTGCTATAACAAATGTCCCTAAAATGATGAACAGATTAGTCAATAAATGACTCAAAGCCGCTGCTTCAAAATGAAATTTCGCATACAACCAACCATATAACATACCATCTAGGACATTAAGCAGGAATAAACGTAACCATAAAACAGCCGTTAAATCGATCATACCTGCCATTGAGCTGTACTGTGAAAAGCCATAAAGAATCGCGGTAAAAGTAAAGCCAATCACATAATGCAGTTGGGTGACTTGTTTCCCTTTAGCACTTAACACATAAACTAACGCCGTCATCACACCCCACCGCAAAAGAAGTTCCTGCCCTAAACCACCATAGAGTAAATTGGACAAAACTTGCCACATATTTAACTCTGTAAAAGTAGGAGCGAACGCTTCTGGTAGTCCATTTTGAAAAACAAAGTCAAAGCCTATATTTAAAAGAGCTAATCCTACAGCGAAAAGGACAACAAAAGGTACGCTATCTGCCAGAGTATATGATTGCTGTTCCGTCAACGCGGGTGCTCTATTTTCTACTTTTTCACTGATCAAGGAGCGCAAGTTCACCTTCTCCGCATACCGGTGACCACCATAAATAGCTACAATCCCTAAAAGTAACGGCTGAATCACTGCCAATCCCGCAAATTGATGCGGCGTGTAGGCAAAACTTTCACCCACAATCTCTAAATAAACTTCTGCTTGCGCTAATAATACCGGATAATAAGTCGCTAAACCTAACAAATACAACCCTAGAAAAACGAGAAATCCTCGCCAAGGATACTTACTGCTATTCGAAACCTCGCCATTTTTTACATTCATTCTTCTCCTCATCATCTCCTCATCGTTTTAATATTCATTTTACTATACTCTTGAGTAAAACGTAACAGCTGCCGAAAAACTTTCTTTTTTCTTTGGCGGCTGACACTTTTGGAAAGGTCCACCATTGATTCAGACTAAATTTCAAGTAGTTCCTCCTGCTATTTTCCATAAAATGTAAGCCTTTAAGTTGACAGTTCTAAGGGATAAGTGGCTAAATAAGATTGTACAAATCATAAAGGAGGAATAGAAAATGGCAAAACACGATGATGATCGAGGAAATTATTTTGAAAAAAGAGCAGGAACAGAAAATGCTCGCTTCCACGTCGTTCCGGGTGATGATAAAAAATGGGCGGTTAAAAAGGAAGGTGAAGACAAACCCGTTTATACAACGGATGACCGCAACGAAGCGATCGAAGAAGCCGATAAAAGAGCTGAAGACGCAGGCACAAAAGCAATTATCCACAATGAAGATGGACAAATTGAGAAACAAGACGAATACGACCAATAGCGATAAAAAAGCAGACACAACGTCTGCTTTTTTCATTAGATCTATAGATTTTCTTTATAAAAGAAGCCTCAGAGCATCGAAAACGGAAAACGTGAGCACGAGAGGTAAGCTCGTGAGCATGAAACTCAAAAACGTAACTACGAACACTGGGCTCGTGAACACGAAACCTAGGAACGTGACCGCGAGCAGCAGGTCTGTGAGCACGAAACTCAAAAATGTGCTCACGAGCGCTCTCTCCCATCAAAAAAGCACTCTTAACAAATTCCGTTCCCTCGAAATCATCTTAGATATAAATTTTAGTCATTAAAAAAAGCAGACACGAGGTCTGCTTTTTTATGTTATTCGATTAAGCTTCTGATTTGGCCACTTCGTAAGCTTCTGATGGAACTTTTCCAAGAACTTTGACTATGATCAAGCCACCTATAACCGTTGCGATTAAGGAGACAAAGACCATCCCACCTGTTCCTAGACTATCAATCAACATACCACCTAAGAAGCTGGCAAATACGTTACTGGCAGTTATACCAATCGTAAATAAAGTTTGTCCTTTGAATAGATCTTTTTCATGGACTTTATTTTTAATATATTGGACGGCTGCTGGATAAGCGAGCGCGTAAGATCCAAATTGTAGAAATTGCGAGATATAAATCATTGTCAAGTTCGTAGCAAAGAACATTAACACGACTTTCGCCACAAAAAAGATGGCGGATAATTTCAACCAGAAAGCAGTCGAACGTTTTTTAACGAGCCAGTCAAAATTCATCATAATGGGAATTTCTACGGCTGCGGCAATAAAGATGGCCAACCCAACTGCACTACTATCTCCCCCTAAAGGAGTCACAATATTAATCAGAAACGTATTAATCATTGTTTGCGCAAAGAGAACAAATCCTAAACCAATAATAATATAAACAAGTTCACGGTATTCACTTAAAAAGCTCATTAATGATTGCTCGGAAACTGGAACGGATTCTCTTTGATGGTTCATTTCTTGTTCCTCTTGTTCAGGGACTTCTTCAATAGCTAATTCATGTTTTGGTAATTTATATGAACGTACAACTAAAATAAAGATAAAAGCAAGACCCATATAAAAGACCGGTAAGATACTTGAAGAAGTTTTTTCGATGACAAATCCTAGCAATAGAGTAATTAATGCATAGGAAAGACTACCGAAACCACGAGCGATTCCATATTTAATATGGATCCCTTCTTCTTCATAGATAAAAGCTAAAGAGTTTACAAATGGTGTACTGGATTGAACAAAAGAAAATGCGAGAATAGCGGATAATAAAAAGATAGCAAATGATGGAATAAATAATAAGAGTGCAGAGGAGACGATCACAACGAGTAAAAGGACGGTTAACATATCTTGGAGTTTAACGGATTTGTTTCGATTGGTGTAGTTAGCGAAAAATGTCTGAACGGCAATGGATAAAACATTAGAGAGAGCTAAAATAATTCCGATGGTTGAGTTTGTGAGTCCTTTATCCAACATAAAGATGGAGGCAAATGCGAGCATTGCAGCGAGTAGTCCTGAATTCAACGCTTGGCTGGCAGAGTACTTCCAATTCAGTTGTTTTTGCATGAATAATCCTACCTTTTTAATTTTTGTTTGTGTGAGGTGTTTTCAACAGTTTGAATATCTTACAAAGAAAAGTGGGAGATGTAAAGGGGTTTTTGAAAGTTTTTTAAATTCTTTTCAACAGGCTCTATTCCTTTGTTTGTAAAGGGTTTTCATGGTCCGCTATCTTAGAAAAGAATGAAGATTGAATGTGAATGTTGGTCATATTCTTATTTTAAGAAATATACATTTTGACATAAGAATAACCTCCAAAGGTTAGTTTTTCACTCTAGCTTTGGAGGCCGCCTCGTAGTTGCTAAATAACTACGGTTTTATTTTTTTTATGCTTCAGGATTTAAAATAAATTTTTCAATGACTTCATGAATGGCATCTTCTTCATGGGTGGCTTTAGCAATGTAATCCATTTTTTCTTTTAAATCCGGTACCATGTTTTGCACACCGACGGCTAAACCAGCCGTTTCCAGCATCGGTAAATCATTAAAGTTATCCCCGATTGCGATCGTCTCCTCGATGTCGATTCCTAAATGATCCGCTAAGAAACGAATACCCGCACCTTTGTTGACGCCTTTTTGATTAAATTCAAGGTAACGGTTGCTCGAATAACTCACATCACTATCTTGCGTAATGCCTTTTAAGTCTTCAGCGATTTTTTCCAAATACTCACGATCTGTATTCATATATAATACTTTGACAATCTCTTCGTCTTTTAAGAAATCAATATCTTTACGATCAATTTCGATGACTTCCATCTTCGTTTTTAGATGTTCGCGCTCTTCCTCGACTAAGTTATAAACGTAAACTTCTTCTTGCGTATAGACATGGATACAAACATCGTAATCTAAACCGCGCTTATATAATTCCGAAGCAAATTCAAAAGAGATCCCTTCAAAATGAAGTAATCGGTTCCCCTTATTTTCAGTCACCGCGCCTCCATTAAAAGAAATGACGTACTCATCCGCTTGATCATATAAACCGATCTCCTGTAGAGTTCCTTGGACTGTTTGATAACCTCGACCGGTTGCTAAAACAAACTTCACGCCCTGTTCATCCGCTTTTTGAATAGCTGCCACGTTCTTCTGCGAGACCGTATTATCTAAAGATAAAAGCGTCTCATCCAAATCACATGCGATTAATTTATACACTGATAATCCTCCGTCTACTTTTTATTTTTCAAATATATTCTCCGTTAGTCTATCATGAACAACTGCAAAGATAAAAAGCACGGACCATTTTTATACAAACAGCCCCTGCTTTTAATCTATTTTCTTTATTCATTTTTCTATCATTCTTTTCGGATCATTTATTCCGTACTCTCGTAGTATCGACTCCATCATTATAGAAGTCCACATCTCCTAAAGCGAGGAACTTTCACCTCTTCTTAAAAATCTTGTCTTTGAAATTTTAGAATAGCCAAGATAGCAGTCACGAGCAACCAAATACCGAGAACTAGAAAACTGGCAGTAGTGCCGATATATTCGAGTGATTGTGTAGCGACTGTTCCCGATAAATTATGGAGCGCTATTTCTGGAAACAGCGGGAGGAAAAGTTCTTGGATAGTCTCCGTAAACATCCGGATTAAAGCCGGTAAAAACATCACCAATAAAGAAAAGACGATGCCACCGCCGCTACTGCCGAACAGAAAGGTCGCAGCTACGGTCATTAAGCTATAAAAGACGGGCATCAAAAACACCCCTACAATAAATTGCCACACTTCAGAATCTCCCAGTGAGAGTAAGGACTGGTCATTCGCAGCTAAGATGAACTGTGTGCTGCCGAAAATCAAACCAACCATTACAAAACTCATTCCCCCAGCCACTAATAAATAAGTGATGAATTTGCCGAGGAAAAATTTTATACGATTAGGCGTCGCACCAAGGGTTAAGCGGATGCCATTCGTTGAAAATTCTCTGCCAATCGTTATAGACGTAAAAGCAATCAATAAGATCGCTCCTAAATCGACCCCCAACATATTCGCAGAAAAGATATTCATCGGGGTTAGCTCACCCAACGTTCGCCCTTGAGTGACGTTCGTGGTCAGCGTGAAAAGAGCGCCGAGCAAGACACTCACGAACACGATCGTTGTTAAAAATATTTTAGCTGTTCTTAAAAATAAAATCTGTTTAAGATTCGCTTGTATGGCATGTCTCATGAAATAGTCTCTCCTCCTTCTTTCGATTCATCCTGCGTAACGTAATCTATTTTTCCTTCGGTTAATTCTATAAATAAATCTTCCAGCGACGGTTGTGTTTTCGTTAATTCATATAAGGCGAGGTTGTTTTGTTTGGCAATTTCTCCAATTGTTTCTAACTCGATCTTTCTGACTTGTAGTCTTTCTTTTTCTGCGCGCACAACCGCTCCCTCATTTTCTAGAAGCTCTTTCAGCGCGCCATTATCCTCACTGCGGACGAGAATATGTGCACTCAAACTTCGTTGCGCCATCTCTTCGATGGTCATCTCTGCGATGAGTTCACCTTGGGCTAGCACAATAATTTTTTCAGCAATCGCTTGAATTTCACTCATCAAATGACTCGAAACCAGCACCACCTTCCCCTCTGCGGCCAGATTTTTCGTTAACTCTCGTAGCCACTGAATCCCATCCACATCTAAACCATTAAAGGGTTCATCAAAAATGATCGTCTCCGGATCGCCCAATAAAGCAGTCGCTATGCCTAATCGTTGCTTCATCCCTAATGAAAATTCTTGAATCTTTTTATTCGCGACATCCCGTAACCCTGTTTGCTGAAGCACTTCTTCGGGCCTATTTTGAGCGAGACCGCCTGCGGTCGCCATAATATCTAAGTGTTGTTTGGCCGTTAACTGTGCATCAACGGCATAACTATCGATTAAAGCCCCAACTTCTGTCAGTGGCTTGGTTAAATCTTTATAGTCTTCTCCATTGACCGTTACGGTTCCACTCGTTGGGCGCGTCAAGCCTAAAATCATTTTCATCGTGGTCGTTTTTCCCGCTCCATTGGGCCCTAAAAAGCCGGTCACAAATCCTGGACTGATGTTTAAAGATAAATCATTGACCGCCGTCGCGTCTTTATATTTTTTGGTTAAATGATGCATTTCAATCATCTGTTCTCCTCCTTTTTGTAACTTTCTAAAGCCTCTTCGATAAAATCTTCAGTAAAATTGAGGAGGCGCTGATCTTCTTCCGGCCACGCTTCTCTGTTTTCCGAAGAGGTCAAATAGACATCTAACAATTTTTCATCGCCTCTTGTGATCTCTTCCGTCATTGCTACATATTTTTGGGCAAAGGCTAATCCTTGCTCGCTTGCTGGCGACACTCCTTCTAAAATTAAAGACATTGCCTCCATCACTAAGGCTTTCCACTGCCAATAAACTTCCATAATTTCAGAAGGATCGTCATAATATTCCGCAAAAGTTTCTAAATCCTCCGCATCAAATTCAATCGTTTCATATTCAAAAATAGTCTCCTGGTTTAAGGCATTGATCAATTGAATTAAATGAGTCATCGATAACTCATGATCGGCTTTTAAAACCTCCAAACTCGTCTCGAGATAAGCCATACTGCTCATGAGATGATTTAATCGTTGGTAGAGAATGCCTTGTTGTTTTTCAAAACGCGCAATCAGTTCTGCTTTCGTCGTCGTTTCCTGTACTACTTCTTGGATTTCACTTATTTTTAAACCGAGCGATTTATAAAAAATAATTTGCTGGAGCTTGGCTAAATCGGATTTGTCATATAAACGATGCCCACTTTTATTTCTTTTCCGAGCCGGTAACAGCTCGATATTATCGTAATATTGTAAGGTCCGCACCGTCACCCCTGTCAATTCGGCAATTTCACCCGTAGAAAAATATTCTTTTTCACTCACTTTGCTCACCTCTTCATCGTTAAGTGTACAGGATGACGTTACGTAACACGCAAGGAATAAGATCAATTTTGTTAAAAATTCCTTTAAATGGAAGAAAATATTTCTTATTCAAGGAAGAACAACGTGCCATCGAAACGTAATCTATATTTGTTTCGATGCGAAATGGGTTTAACGATACGAAATCACCATTCGTTTCGTTAAACGGTGGCTTCATTGAAACATATCGGGCTTTCATTTCGACGAAGACAATATTTATCGAAACGTTTCTCCCTTTCATTTCGACGAACTCACTTTCCAACCTGATATCTTCCAAACATCCTTTGTCGTTTAGACTAACCATTCCAAATCCCCCTTATAAAACAAAAAAAGAGTTTGAGATCAAAGGCTCTTCTTCTGAGAAGAGGTCCTCCGGTACCCAAACTCTTAACGCTCATTTTTATTGAATGTTTTTCAAAGTCTCTGCTTGTTCCGCTTTAACTTCTTCTAATAACGCTGGGTTTTCTAATAGCTCTAAAGCAGTCAACGCAATACCTTGCGCGCCTTTGATTAAGCCGGCTTTTCCAGCTTCAGAAATGGTCGCATCCGCCATTTCTGTTGTGTGCGCCCCAACTTCATCGGGCACAATTTTGATATGACCTTGAATCGTCGGGCATTTATAACTAACTGCTCCGACATCGGTCGAACCGGTCGCGGTTTCGTCGACCGCTTGAATATCAGCTACCCCTAATGCTTCGTACTTCTCTGTTAAAATATCCGCTAACTTATAGTTGATGACCGTATCTTCATACGGACACTCATATTCTGAAATCTCCACTCGAGTGCCATTGGCTGCGCTGATTCCTTGGACCATAGCGGTGGCTTTTTCGCTCACTTCTTTCGCATAGCTCATATGAGGGGCGCGGAAATAATATTCTAAAGCCGCATAAGCGGGAATGACATTGGCTGCTTCGCCTCCGTGTTTAATAATACCATGGATATAAGTATGTGGTTTCACCATTTGGCGCAATAAGTTAATTTGTAGATAACTCATCGCCGCCGCATCTAAAGCTGAAATCCCATTTGCCGGATGGGCCGCATGAGCGCTCTTTCCGTAAAACTCAAATTTCAGCGGCATCAGGGCACTTGAGCGCGAGCCGACACTATTTTTATTGCCAGGGTGGACCATGAGCGCCACATCGACTTCGTCAAAAACCCCGGCCTCGGCCATCGAAACTTTCCCGCCGAAATTCTCTTCCGACGGCGTTCCGACGACTAAAACTTTACCACCGTATTGATCAATGACGGCTTTTAAAGCTTCACCTGCAGCCACTCCGATCGCAGCAATTAAATTATGTCCGCAACCATGGCCAATTTCCGGCAACGCATCATACTCACACATAAAAGCAATCGTCGGTCCAGGTTTGTTCGAATCATAAGTCCCTAAAAACCCAGTCGGAACCACGTAACCTGCTTCTGTTTCAAAACCCGCTTGTTCTAAATAATCAACGAGTAGTTGCATCGATTCAAACTCTTCATTCCCAATTTCCGGATTTTCATATAACGTCTGGACAATTTCCATATAACCTGCAATGTTTTGTTCAATTAATGATTTGATTGTTTGTGCTGCATCCATTTGATAACCACACTTTCTTTCATTTGAAATTGAATGTTATTCGTTTGATTTTTCTGAAATAGCTAAAGCTTCCTCGTGCCATTTTTCAATATCGCCGTTTTCTTTACTTTCTTGAATGACTTGATTGGCCACTTCGATGAGCGACTCATATTCCTCGCCTAAAGGAAAAGCAATCGCATTGGTACTGTATTTTTTGTCCGGGTCTAAATCAAAATCTTCTTGCGGTAAAATTGTTAAGTTCGGAAAAGTATCCAGCATTGGCGCTGCTGAAGAAGTTGAAACAACCATAGCATCAATATCCCCTTCATTTAAGGCAGCTAAACCAACATCTAAGGTTCCATATTGTTTGACATCGGTCGGTTCTGTAAATAGTTGGGCCAGTTCAAATTGAATGGAACCCACTTGCGCGCCGATCGTTAAATCCGCCTCCGCAATTTCTTCTAACGAGTCGAATTCTTGCGCTAAATCCTCTTGCATCATCACGCCTTGATAACCAAGCGTTGTTTCTTGTAAGTAACCTTCTGAAAACTGCATGACTTCGTCCCGTGCTTCTGTCCACGTAAAACCTGAGATCCCCATATCGACCGAACCGGACTGTACATTGGCCATCACACCATTAAAGTCCGTCGGGGTAATTTTCAGCTCCACCCCTAGCTCATCCGCAATCGCTTGGGCTAAAGCAATATCGCTACCGACGATCTGACGTTCTCGATTTTCATCTAACACGTAAAATTCCATCGGCGGATAGTCGGGTGAAGTCCCAATCATCAACTCTCCCTCTTCTTGTATTCGTTCTACGGCATCTTGCCCGGAATTTTTACCTCCACAAGCAACCAAGACAAAGCCCCCGAATAGAACGAAAAAGGATAGGAAAAGTTTCTTTACCTTTGTATTCAAAATTATCACTCCTTCACAACTATTCTTTTTAATAATTGATTTGATCTAAGAATTTTTGCGTTCGTTCATTCTGTGGATGGTTAAATATTTCTTCTGGTGTTCCTTCTTCGACAATATTCCCATCATCAATGAAGATCACGCGCGACGCCGCTCGTTTCGCAAAGTTCATTTCATGCGTCACAATCACGATCGTCATTTCACTTTCCACTAAGCCTTGGATGACTTGTAGCACCTCTTTAACCATCTCCGGGTCTAAAGCCGAAGTCGGTTCATCAAACAACATCACTTCGGGATTCATCGCTAACGCTCGCGCGATCGCTACACGTTGTTGCTGTCCACCCGATAAGCTGTTCGGATAAGCATCTTTTTTCTCTAATAAACCGACTTTTTCGAGTAAATCTTCCGCCAATTGATTGGCTTCTGCTTCGTTTAGATTTTTTCGTTTCATCGGTGCTAACGTAATATTTTGTAGCACGGTTAAATGAGGAAAGAGATTAAATTGTTGGAAAACCATTCCGATATTTTCACGCATATTATCAATATGCGCTTCTTTCATGTTGGAATCATTCACCAACGTATCTTTAAAAAAGATTTCCCCACTCGTTGGGACCTCCATTAAATTCAAACAACGTAGAAAAGTAGATTTTCCGGAACCGGAAGGCCCGATAATCGCTACAACTTCTCCTTTTTCCACCTCTGTTGAAATACCTTTTAAAACTTCTGTCTCATCAAAATTCTTCACTAAATGATTAATTTTAAGCATAAGTATTTAACCTCTTTTCCCATTTTTTCATTAGAAAACTTAATGAATAAGTCAACACATAATAAATGACACCGACGACAATTAAGGGTTCAAAAATCGAATAAGTAGATGCTTGGACAATATTACTCGTATACATGACATCAAAGACACCCACCGTAGAAACAATCGACGACTCTTTAATCATTGTAATAAATTCATTTCCTAAGCCCGGCAAGACGATACGAATGGCTTGGGGAATAATAATTGAGAACATTGTTTCACGATCGCTTAAACCGAGTGCACGTCCGGCCTCCATTTGGCCTTTAGCAACCGATTCTAATCCACCACGTAAGACTTCACTCACATATGCTCCAGAGTTGACCCCTAGAGCCACCACGGCGGTAATAAATTCTCTCGTTCCGAATGTGCCGCCCAGAAAATCGAGCCCTGAAAAGCTAATGCCAATCATCGGTAGTCCGTATAACCAAATAAATAATTGCAGTAACATGGGGGTTCCTCGAATCACATTCGTATAAATATTCGCGATCCAATTTAAAATCTTGATATCCGAGCGCTTCATTAACACCGCTATTAACCCAATCAGACTTCCTAAAAAAACCGTCGAAAGAGACAAAACAATTGTCACCCAGGCGCCTTCGAAGAAGGTGGGCATCCATTCCCAAACTCTTCCAAAATCTATATTAATCCCATTCATCATCATTCTCTCCTTTTTACTTTCATTTTTAATTCTTTTTAAACAGTCATGAAAGAAAGGCATGAGACCGTTAAAGAAAAATAAAAAAGTCCCGCTTCTATGCCTTTCTAGACATAGAGGCGAGACTTCTCCCACGGTACCACTCTAATGAATCTCCACGTAACACCGCGTTTTTTCAACGTTTATGTTTTGTTTTTAATTCACTCTATTGTTAACCGCTAGAACGCGGGGTTTGTTTACAGCTCACAAACCAGTCTCCTAAGTGCGGTTCAATTCTAATCCTTCAATAGGCTTCCACTCTGTCCTATCTCGCTGGGAATGAATTACAATTTACTCTCTTAATCATCGACCAAATATTCAGTTGTGAAATTTATCTTGTTTAAAACTCTAACACGTTGTTTAATTACTGTCAAATATTTTTTAAACTTCTCTCTAAAAATGAATGAGCAGAAAAATCCGAAGACAACCTCTTTTTACATCGAAATTTTTTTATCGTATTTTTCTTATTCAAAACAGAGAAGGAATTAAACCAACTAAAATGGACCGTAGCCAATTGCTTGTGCGATGACTACAAAAACAAGCCCTATCAGGAGCCATACAAGCATAATGGGCATAGAAAATTTTACCCATTTTTGATAAGGAATTTTTGCAATCGCTAACTGAGCCATTAAAATACCTGACATGGGCATAATAGAATCTAAAAATCCATTCCCTAGATGAAACGCTAAAACAGCTGTTTGCCGGGTGACGCCTAGAGAATCCGCAAGAGGAACCATAATCGGCATGGTAACCGCTGCTTGTCCACTCCCTGAGTTTACAAAAAAGTTGATTATAATTTGTAAGAGATACATCCCAATCGCTGAAAGAATACTTGGTAGGAAGCCAATCGCATTGGACAGCGAATAAATAATCGTATCTAAAATATAACCTTGTTCAAGAATCACCACTAAACTCTGAGCTAGACCAACAATTAAAGCAGCAAACACCATTTCTTTGGCGCCTTGCACAAAATGTTCAGCAATTGTGCTAGGAGACATCTTAGCCACAAGACCACTTAAAATACCAAGCCCAAGAAAGACCGCTTCAATTTCTTGAATAAACCAGCCTAAACTCATGACACCATAGGCAATAACTCCGAAACCACCTAAAAGAATAGCAGTCATTATTTTTTGCCGCGTGGTATATTCAAAGTCCTTTGCAGAAGTATCCTTATGCATTTTGGCCGCTTCTATTTCTTCTTCATAAACGATGCTTTGTGTTGGATCCTTTTTGACTCGGCGAGCATAGCGCACCAATAAAAATGAGGTGGATAGCCAGAGCACTACAAATAAGAGAATGCGTAATTCGATTCCCGAGAAGAGGGGTAACTCAGCAATCGATTGGGCAACGCCGACAGAGAAAGGATTCATAAAGCCCGATGTAAATCCAAGGCCCGCACCTAAACCGATCATGGAAACACCGACTAAGGCATCCTAGCCTAAGGCCCGTGCAAGCGAAACACCCAGTACAATAAACATCACTGTCTCTTCACTCATGCCAATCGTAGAACCCGCTAACCCCATGATTAATAGCACACCGGGAATCACTAAACTTTCTTTTCCTTTTAATAATTCAATGACTCGGCTTAAAGCCGTTTCAATGACCCCTGTTTCATTGACAATATAAAATGCGCCCCCAACGACAAATAAGAAAAATGAAATTTCTTGAGAACGCGCAAAACCTCGAGGAATGGATAATAATAAATCAAAAATTCCTTGTCCATTATTTTCTATGTAATGAAAAGCATTTGGATCAATGACTTCTCGCCCATTCAACATGACCGTTTCAAATTGGCCCGCCGGGATAATCCAAGAGAGCACGGCGGCAGCAATAATAAAAACAAATAAAATAACGTAAGTGTGTGGCATTTTAAAACTTCTTGGCGTTTCTTCTTTTTTATTCAAAAGAGACCTCCTAAGTCCATGGATCTTTCCAACAGTAGCTACAATTGTTTCTTCTATGTACAAAATTAAACCGTCTTGGAAGTAGCCTCTTCAATAATTCTTTTTCACAGTAGAAAATTTGTAAAAAAGTCGCTATCATAAATCAGAATTTCCTTCCTCGTAAATTTTATTTTTCCTTCATTGTCTAAATCTTTGATTACCCGACTAGCTGTTTCTCTCGTTGTTCCTGCGGATTCCCCCAGCTCATTAATTGTTAAAGAATAAGGGATCATTATATTCTTTTGCTCATTGACGATAACTTCTTTTCCTAAATCATAAATCCAAATGGCAAGTGCTAATTGTACTCGTTCGTAAGCACTTGAAGTGACCGTCAGTTGTAGCCTGAGTTCTTGAAACTTTAAGATTTCAGACATTTTCTGATACATGTATAACATTTGGTGTTTATTATCAACTACCATCGACTCAAATAAATCTTTAGGTAGTAATAAAACATCAATCTCATCTTCAGAAATAGCGGTGTAAGAGTACCTTTCCTCTTCATTTAAAAACATCCGATAAGGAAAAAAAGTATTCTTTTTAATATAATCTTTGTAGGAATATTCTCCCGATAAATCGATTTTTTCTAAACTAACCAAACCTCTAAATAAAAAATAATAATAAACCATTGGATCCCCATGGTAGGACAAAACTTGTCCTTTGGGATATTGATGGATAATTGAACCAGAGATAATTTCTTGGATTTGTTCTACCGTAAAGCGTTTAAAAAAATCAAAATCTTGCAACCGATTAAAATAATCTTCAATATCCCGATTCATTTTTATAATCCTCCTTAGCAAAATAAACAGCGCGATAGTAACACTCTTACAAGCGGATGTGGACATTTAAATAAAAATGATCACCAATAAAGAAAATTAATCAGATCATGGCCGAGTGTGCTCTTATATTTATCCCTTTTCACTCGGGCAGAGGACGAAGTGTTCTCCGTCCTCTTTTCGCCCAGAGCAAAATGGAACATTTTCCAGCTTACATTTCCTCCAAAGCTTCAACGCCTAATAAATGCAATGCATCTTGAATCACAATCATGACGCTATGGACTAAAGCAATCCGCGATTCTAGCTGGTGATCGTCCACATGGATTCGAACATTGCCATAATATCGATTAAACGCTTGAGCTAAATCCAACACATATTTAGCAATAATCGAAGGTTCATACGCTTCAGTCGCTCTTAATACAATCTGATGGTAGTTCTCTAATAATTTGATGACTTCCCAACTATAATCATCATCCAGCTTAAACGGATTCTCTAGATCAAGCGGTTGTTCATAGCGTTCTAAAATACTATTGGCTCTTGCGTAGGTATATTGAACATACGGCCCTGTTTCGCCTTCAAATTGCACAATTTCTTCCAGTTTAAAATCAAAATTATTTAAACGGCTATTTTTTAAATCATGAAAAACAACGGCACCCACACCCACTTTTCTAGCAACTTCTTCTTTATCTTTGACATCCGGATTCTTTTGTTCAATTTGTTCTTTGGCTAAACGAATCGCTTCGTTCAAAACATCTTCCAATAAAACGGTATTTCCTTGACGCGTAGACAACTTCTTTCCTTCAAAAGTAATTAAACCAAAAGGAACATGAATCATATCATCGGCCCATTCATTTCCCAGCTTTATTAAAACCGCTTTCAATTGTTTAAAATGCGTCGTCTGTTCATTTCCAACAACATAGAGACTTTTACTGAAATCAAAAGTCTTCTTACGATAATAAGCAGTCGCTAAATCACGAGTTAAATACAAGGTCGCTCCGTCTGATTTTTGGATGAGTGCAGGTGGTAAACCTTCATCTTCTAGATCGACAATGATCGCTTCGTTATCGATTTTTGAAATATTTTTTTCCTTTAATTCATCGATAATGGGTTGCATTTTGTCATTATAAAACGACTCCCCCGTATAGTAATCAAACTTAATATTTAAGAGTTGATAGACACGTTCAAACTCAATAATCGATTCTTCTTTAAACCATTCCCATAATTGAACCACTTCTGGATCAAACTGTTCGAGTTTTCTAAATTTTGCACGCGCTTTTACTTCTAAAGCAGGATCTAATTCTGCTCGTTCGTGGAATTCGACATACAGATTAACTAATTCAGTCACCGGATTTAATGCTACAATCTCTGGGTCACCCCACTCTTCATACGCGACGATTAACTTACCAAATTGTGTTCCCCAGTCACCCAAATGATTGATACGAATGGGTGTGTAATTCATTTTTTCGAATATTCGTGCCAGTGATTCACCAATAACGGTCGAGCGCAAGTGACCTAATGACATCGGTTTGGCTATATTAGGCGAAGACATATCAATCGGAACGTTGCCTCCATCCCCTATGTTCTGACTCCCATATTCTTCTCTCTCCTCTAAAATTTGATGTAAGACTTGATCGCTGACATACGCTCGTTTTAGAAAGAAATTGATATAGGGCCCTTCGGCTACAATTTTTTCAAATTTATCGGAAGAGATTTCTTGCACAAGATTTTCAGCAATAAGATTTGGTGATTTTTTAAAGTGCTTGGCTAAAACAAAAACAGGAAACGCCATATCTCCATGCTCCGCATAAGAAGGTTTTTCGATTAATTCACGTATTTTTTCCTCATCTATTGTCTGCTCTAATACAGGTTTTAACGTTTCTATAACTAAATCGATTATTTTCATGATCTTTCCACTCTTTCCTTGTTAATATTCTAACATAACCACTAATAAATAAAACGCTTTTTCAATTGAATCAATCAAATTTTGTAATATTTTTTGAATATTATTTTTCTTATCTGAAATATTATTTGGCCAATAACAAGACAGTCTCCTCTTCCCTAAAGCTAAAAGCGATCACGAACTCAAAGAAAAGGAGACTCTACTATCCATCCGAAATGGTGTTGTTTTTTATAAATATTCGTTTCAAGTTTTTGGAGCTTTCATTCGATGACTGATTGAATTAAATGTTGAGATACGTGCCAATCAATAACAGTCCAATGGAAGCAATGACTAGAAGCCCTAATAGTTTCCCCATAAATTTTAACCAAGTGCCCCAATCAATATCAGCAATCGCGAGGGCACCCATTACAACACCTGAGGTCGGGGTAATTAAATTGATGATACCTGAGGCTGCTTGGTAAGCAGTCACTACAATGGCTTCACCTACACCTGCAAATTGCCCTAAAGGTCCCATGATCCCCATAGTAGCGGCCGCCAACCCGGAAGTTGATGGAATTAAAAAAGACATCGGAATATAAAAGAGATACGTAAACACAGTGAATATTCCTTCTGACACGCCACTAAGGGCCAGTTCTCCCCAATGTAAAACGGTTGCGGTAATTTGTCCGTCATTCATAATCACCTGAATACCACGGGCAACCGCCGTAATCATCGCTACCGTCACTAAGTCTTTCATTCCTTCTAGAAAAGTATCGACGAAGACGGACTCATTGATCCCGTACACGATGGCGATCAGAATAGACATGGCAAAGAATAAAATCGTAATCTCCACCAAGTACCATTGACCGAGCGCAATCGAAGACTGACCGGCCAAATTCCCTAGAATAGGAACGCCCAGTAATGTTTCATGCATGTTCTCAAAGAAAGAGGCTCTTCCGAGTAAATCAGACCAAGGCACTAAGCCTAAGATCATAATGATAAATGTGAGTGTAAATAATACGAGGATTACTTTTTGTTTCGTTGTTAATTCAGCCGTATCACTCTCCACAGAAAATTCTTCTTTTTGTTGTTCCATTTTATCTGCAATATAAGAATTACGATTATCCGCTCGAACGCGTTTCGCATATCGAGACACATAAAAGGCACCCATTAAATAAGTGATGATAAAGAAAAGTATCCGCAGCAGCATCCCATCGGCCATCGAGATATTGGCCATTTGCGAAGCAACACCCGTCGCGAAGGGGTTAACCGTTGAAGACAAGACCCCTACGCCTGAACCCACCAGGATAACCGCAACGGCAGTTAGGGAGTCCATCCCCACCGTGACCATTAAGGGAATGAGTAGCGGGTAAAAAGCCATCGTTTCTTCCGCCATTCCATAAGTTGACCCTCCTAAAGCAAACACAAACATTAACACCCAAATTAAACGATTAACATTCTCTTCTCCACCGCGAATAAGAGTCGCTATCCCCGCATCCACCGCTCCCGTCTTATTCACGATCGCTAAAAATCCACCAACGACCATGATAAATAGGGAAACTTCAATGGCTCCTTCTGTCGCTTCAGTCCCTAACAATCCTAAAATAGGAGCCGCCAACACTTCCCAAATCCCTTGGGGAGCTTGTTCAATTTGTTCGTACGTTCCAGGGACAAAATTTCCATCGGCTACTTCATACTGGCCGGCCGGAATAATCCAAGTCATCACAGCTACTAGAATGATAATGATAAATAGCGTTGTAAAAGAATTAGGCATTTTGAATTTCTTAATTTTTTCCATTTTTACCGCCCCTTTTAAATTTGAAAAATCAGGGATGAAGCTATTTATTCTGTCATCCCTGATTCTGAATAGAAATTCTGAAAACTTCCTATCTTTCTTCTGTTTCGCTTATATTTTTGGAATAAAGAGATGACCGTTTGTGGCTGCCATGATGGCTTTAATCGAGTGCATTCTGTTTTCTGCTTGCTCAAATTGACGTGCATTTTTACTTCTGAATACTTCATCGGTTATTTCCATTTCACTAACACCAAATCGTTCTTCGATCATTTGTCCATATTCCGTTTGAGTGTCATGAAAAGCCGGTAAACAATGGAGGAGAATATAATCGCCGTTGATTTTTTCGACGAGTTCTCTGTTAATTTGATAAGGTTTCAATAAATTGACACGTTCTTCAAATTTATCTTCTTCACCCATAGAGACCCAAACATCTGTATAAAGAACATCTGCATCCACGACTGCGGCATCGATATCAGCTGTCACTTCAATCTTTGAACCCGTTTCTTTCGCCATTTCTTTAACCTCTTTAATGAGAGCTGCTTCGGGGAACAATTCTTCTGGCGAAGCAATTGTGACATGAACCCCTAATTTAGCGCCAGCGACCAACAAACTGTTGGCCACGTTATTTCGGCCATCCCCACAATAAACGAGTTTTCTTCCTTTCAATTCTCCAAACTCTTCTTTCACAGTCATATAATCCGCAATCATTTGGGTTGGATGCCACTCATCCGTTAAACCATTCCAAACGGGGACACCTGCATATTTAGCAATTTCTTCCACCATCTCTTGGCTGAAGCCGCGGAACTCAATCCCATCAAACATACTTCCTAAAACGATCGCTGTATCCTCCACCGATTCTTTCTTCCCTAATTGAATATCGTTCACACCCAGATATTCGGGCGATGCTCCTAAGTCAGTAGCTGCCACGGTAAAAGCGGCACGCGTTCGCGTCGATGTTTTCTCAAATAACAGACAAATATTTTGTTTCTTCATATATTCGTGTGGAATTCCACGTTTCTTCAAATCTTTTAAGTGGATAGAAAAGTCAATCAAATATTCAACTTCATGGGTTGTAAAATCTTTCGTCTTTAAAAAGCTTCTTCCTTGGAACATAGAACATCTTCCTTTACATTAATTTTTTATAACTTTTCACGATAAAAGGGCATCGTCATACAACGCGGTCCTCCACGACCTCGAACTAATTCACTGCCTTTTATTTTATGGAGCGTAATTCCTGCAGCTTCTAACGCCTCATTGGTGACCGTATTCCGATCATAAACTACAACTTCCCCTGGCGCAATCGTTAATGTATTCGAGCCATCATTCCATTGTTCTCTGGCAGAAGTGACGGGATTTCCATTTCCACACTCAATAAGTGTCACATGGTCTACCCCGAGTGCTTCTGCTAGAATATGGTCCAGTTGGTCAACTTTTTCTTGGATATGGATGTTGCCTTCGTGATCTTGCGAAAGCGAAAAGACTTTCAAGTCCCCACGTATTTCTGGATGAATCGTAAACTTATCATAATCAATCATTGTAAATACGGTATCTAAGTGCATAAATTTTCGATTCACTCCAATAGAAAAAGCGAGTATTTCTTTAAATGGCGAATTTTCAAATAAATTCTTTGCTAGTTCTTCGATCGCTTGTGCTGTCGTTCTTTGAGAAATGCCCACAGCAAGTACATCTTCTGAAAGAACTAATTCATCTCCTCCTTCGATATGATAGGCCATCTCTCGGTCATAATATTTTTCAATATGATTGTTACCATACGTTGGATGATACTGGAAAATATATTTGCCGTAGATCGTTTCACGATTACGAGTGGTTGCAAACATTTTGTTCAGGGACACCCCATTGCCGATAGTCGCAAAGGGATCACGGGTGAAATATAAGCTGGGCATCGGATCGACTAACAACGGATTGTCTGTTTCTAACCGATCCGAAAGCGCCTCTTGGTGTTCAATATTGATTTCAGACTTTTGAAAACCTTCCATTGTTTTAAGAACCATTTCAAATGTACTCGACATATTGAATAAATAATCTTTGATCGCCTGCTGTGCGGCTTTACTAGCCACACCCGCTTCAGAGAGCCATTCATCAATAAATTTTTCTTTAATGGTCTCATCTGTTAAAGATTCTTCGACTAATTTTTCCAAATAGAGAACCTCTACCCCATTCTCTTCCATCACTTGCACAAACTGATCATGTTCATTTCGAGCTTCATCTAAATAAGGAATATCATCGAATAATAAACGGGTTAGATTATCTGGGATCAAATTTTCTAATTCTTTTCCTGGTCTGTGCACCATGACTGTTTTTAATCGTCCGATTTCCGAAAAGACATGAATGAATTGTTTAGACACTTTTGACTCCCCCTAATATATTTTTTAGCACAGAATTTTGTGATGATTAGCTAATCATTTTCTGTAGATAAAGTATACAACGTGTACCTTATAGTTTTTTTGGATAACGCTTACATCGATAATGTTAAATTGATCACATATACTAGGGGATGTTGTTCTCTTTCATATTCTTTAGAAATAAAGACAAGAGGATTAATACTTTTTGTATCAAAAGATGAAGGAAATGTAGGAGAAATTAGCCAATCATTTTTACACCAATTACGCTTTCCTATTCCCCGAGGGGTTAAGCATGGGCTTCTTTGAAAGATATGTTAAAGTGATAAAGAAAATGAAATTAAAGTGAGGAGAAAAACTGTGTTTGATGTCTTAGTGAATGATGTATTAAGTACGCCCGCAATCTTAATTGGTCTTTTTGTCTTAATTGGTAATTTATTGTTGAAACGATCGATGACCGATACGATTTCGGGCACATTTAAAACCATTATAGGCTTTACTTTACTTGATCTAGGAGCAGGTATTGCTGCGGATACTTTAAATAATTTCAGTACGATGTTCACCGAAGCCTTTGGTTTACAAGCGTCTGTTATGAATACAGATGCCTATGGGGCTTTGTTGAATGATACGTTTCGTTTAACGCCGATCATTATGATTGTGGGGATGATCTTAAATTTAGTGATTGTCAAGTTTACGCGCTTTAAGTATATTTACTTAACGGGTCAAATTACCCTTTATATGGCGGGAACTATGGCGCTAGTATTTCACGGCTTCCATCCGCTTATCACGATTATTGGTGGCTCCGTTTTACTAGGGATCTATATGGCGGTCTCTCCTGCTCTGTTACAGAAGTATACGGCGAATATTATCGGTTCCAATGATTTTGGAGTGGCTAGTTCGGGAAGTATTAGTTATTTTCTAGCAGCAAAAATTGGGGAATGGTTCGGGGACAAAGAAAAATCGACAGAAGATATTAAAGTCCCGCAGTCTTTAGGATTTCTGCAGGATTCAACCGTATCGATGTCATTAACGATGTCTGTTTTATTCATCTTTATTAGTTTTTTCACCGGTTCAGCGTTCATTGAAGAACAATTAAGTAATGGTCAAAATTACTTATTTTTCTCTTTCATGCAAGGTATTACGTTTGCGGCGGGTATTCAAGTGTTGCTCACTGGTATTACTATGGCGATTGATGAATTGATTCCAGCTTTTCGTGGGATTGCAGAAAGACTGATCGATGGGGCTATCCCAAGTCTCGACGCACCGGTCATGGCAAAATATTCACCGAATGCGATGATCATTGGGTTCTTGTCCAGCTTAGCCGCCGGTGTTTTAGGAATGTTCTTATTATCCTTTACGCCACTCCCTGTCATTATTCCCGGCATGCTACAACATTTCTTTATTGGCGGTGTTGGTGCAACTTATGCGAACAGTACGGGAGGCCGTCGTGGAGCAATTATCGCTCCTTTCATTACCGGTCTCTTGATGGCTTTCCTCCCTTCGATTTTCTTAGTATTCGTGGGCAATGGCCTTAGCGATACGGTCGTCTTTGGGGACACCGACTTAACATTAATTGGTATTCTACTAAAAGCTATTACACAACTCTTTCAATAATTTCATACGATTCGAACCCTTCCTTGCGAAGGGTTTTTTATTTTACATCGAGGAATAGTATGAGAAGACTTTTAAAAGTATAGCGTTTTCACTTGTGAATAAACACACAATATAGTACACTGCGTTTTAAGGGTTATTTATCATATTATAAAGGAGTCATAAAGTATGCTGAATTTGAAGGACAAAGTTGCAATTGTTACAGGTGCAGCGATGGGGATGGGTAAATCCACCGCCGAACTATTTGCCGAAGTGGGCGCCAAAGTAGTCATCGCTGATTTCAACGAAGAAGAAGGTCAAAAAACGGCAGAGGAAATCAAAAATAAGGGTGGCGAAGCTACATTCATCCAAGTCGATGTTTCCAATGAAGAACAAGTCAAAAACTTAGTCGATCAAACCGTTGAAACTTATGGACGTCTGGATGTCGCTGTAAACAATGCAGCCATTACGCCCGATGATCAACCCATTGCTGAAATGGATATGGAATATTATGATCGTTTAATGTCTGTCGACTTAAAAGGTGTCATGTTGTGTATGAAATATGAAATTCAACAACTCCAAAAACAAGGGGATGGCGGTTCAATCGTCAATACTTCTTCTGTGAGTGGTTTACGACCGCAACCTGCAAACCCAGCGTACGTTACCGCAAAACATGGAGTGATTGGGGCGACCAAAACAGCCGCTATGGACTATTCACCAGAAGGTATCCGCGTGAATGCTGTAGCTCCGGGAGCCATCAACACGCCTATGCTACAAGGAGCACTTGAACAGTTTGGCTTCGACCCTACTGAATATGCTAAACAACTCAGTATGCTCGGACGTTTTGCTGAACCTGAAGAAGTTGCTCAAGCTAACCTATGGCTCTGTTCAGACTTATCCTCTTACGTTACAGGTACGACACTAGCCGTTGATGGTGGTTATACTTCTATGTAAATTCCTTTATTTATACTATTGAAAGAATATTCTTTATAAGAGCAGCTAAAAGCTCGGAACCATCCGTGCCTTTAGCTGCTTTTTTATTTTTCTATCCTGTCTGCGAGTGAAATCACATCTCGTGAGCACGTTTTTCACTTTCGTACTCACGAGCTCCTTTTCCAGCTACCTAAATGAACCTTTCACCAAACATCACTCCTCCCCCTCATTTCTAGAACGTTCAAATTAATCTCTCCCAAATATGATGCCTTAGGATTAAATCCGTCTTAAACTTTCTAGCCAATCGTTGAATAACTTTGTGAAACTGCTTAAAATGCGGTATTTTCTCCAGGGTTTTCAGTTTTTCTTGCTCTATCCAACGAAAATTATTTTCTGCCTCTATCCTCTTTCTTGCTTTCGTTTTTCCAAAATACGAAAATAGCGAATTCGTTACTCAAATATTTATTTTTCAACAAATCCCTCTAAACAAGTATTCTAAAACTTTTTAGTTGCTATTTTTTGAAGGCGCGTTAAAATAGTTTTGAAAACGCTATAATTATTTTTTATCTTGTGATATTATATGGTTGTATATACAAATGCAATTTGAAGGAGGAAAGTTTATGGTAAATATCATTCTGGCAAGTCACGGAGAATTTGCGGAAGGAATCTTGCAATCGGCGGAAATGATTTTCGGCGAGCAAGAGCAATTAATTACTGCAACTCTGATGCCAAATGAAGGACCGGATGATTTGAAAGCAAAATATGATGAAGCGATCGAATCATTTGGTGAAGAGGCTGAAGTATTATTTATGGTTGATTTATGGGGCGGCTCCCCTTTCAATCAAGCAAGTCTTGTTCAAGAAGAAATGCCTGAGCGTTCAGCGATTGTCACAGGGTTAAACTTACCGATGTTGCTCGAAGCATTAGGAGCACGCGCAGGGGTGGATTCTGCACATGATCTCGCCAGTCAAATCATTGCAAAAGATGTAAGCGGTATCCGCGTAAAACCTGAAGAGTTAGAACCTGCGGAAGAAAATCCTGCGCCAGCAGAAACAGAAAATAGTCGTTCAGTCGGCACATTAGAACCAGGAACCGTATTAGGAGATGGTAAAATTGACTACGTCCTCGTGCGTATCGATACACGTTTACTCCACGGTCAAGTGTCAACAAACTGGGTACGAGCGGTTAATCCTAATCGAATTATTGTCGTCTCAGACAAAGTGGCGCAAGATGAAATGCGGAAAACATTAATTCAACAAGCAGCGCCTTCTGGAATTCGTACACATACCATTCCTGTGAGTAAATTAGCAGAGATTGATGATGATCCTCGTTTTGGCGCAACAAGAGCTCTTATATTATTTGAAACACCCCAAGAGGTGCTAGAAGCAGTGGATTTAGGCGTTGAATTTGATCATATCAATATCGGATCCATGGCGCATTCTCAAGGAAAAACAATGATCAACAATTCAATTTCCGTTGATCAAGATGACGTACAGACTTTACAAGAGCTAAAAGATCATGATATTACTTTCGATGTGAAGAAGCTTCCCGGCGATTCAGCTGGAAACTTAGAAGCACTCTTGAAAAAGGAAAACTTAATTTAAAAAGGAGGCAGACAAATGGCAGATTTAAATATTATTCAAATTGTTCTTATTTTAGTTGTTGCATTATTTGCAGGTTTTGAAAGTGTCCTGGATATCTTTCAATTACACCAACCCATTATTACTGTTTCACTCATTGGTGCCATTACAGGGAATTTTACAGAAGGATTAATTCTTGGAGGTTCTCTGCAACTGATTGTTTTAGGTTGGATGAACATTGGAGCGGCCCAGGCACCTGATGCCGCGATTGCCGGTGTGGTGTCCGCGATTTTAGTGTTAGTCAAGGGCGCTACCAACTCTGAAGGGATTGCGATTGCGATTCCTCTAGCCATTGCGGGACAAGTACTTACGATTTTTGTGCGTACGATTGCGGTTGGTCTGGGACACTATGCAGACCGGCAAGCAGAAGATGGGAATATTCGCGGGGTCGAAATGGCCAATATTGCCGGACTCTTTTTACAAGGGCTCCGCATTGCGATTCCAGCTGGTTTAGTTCTTGCGGTTCCTGCTGAAACAGTAACCAACGCGATTAACTTAATTCCTGACTGGATCACT
Source organism: uncultured Atopostipes sp. (assembly GCA_910588235.1). Taxonomy (GTDB): domain Bacteria; phylum Bacillota; class Bacilli; order Lactobacillales; family Carnobacteriaceae_A; genus Atopostipes. The sequence continues at coordinate 26,912 of CAJUOQ010000003.1, forward strand.
GGTGGACTCGCTGTTGGTGGTGGAATGATCGTTGCCGTTGGTTACGCGATGGTCATCAACATGATGGCTTCAAAAACCACTTGGCCTTTCTTCTTTATCGGTTTCGCTCTTGCGGCCGTTACTGAATTAAACTTAATCGCAATGGGAATTATCGGACTCGCCCTCGCCTTTATCTATGTTCAAATTGCCCCTGAATTCAATCAAGGTTCCGGTGGTGGCGGAGGCGGCGGTTCCGTCGATGACCAATTAGACGAAATTCTAGAAGATTATTAAAAGGAGGATAAAAATGAGTGAACAAGTTGAAAAAGATCGAGTAACAATTTCAAAACGTGATCGAATGAATGTCTCATGGCGAACGACTTTCGTCCAAGCCAATTGGAACTACGAAAGAATGCATAACGTTGGATTTGCTTATGTGTTAGCGCCGATTATTCGTAAACTTTATAAATCAAAAGAAGACCGTAGTGATGCTTTACAACGTCACTTGGAATTCGTCAACACACACCCTTACCTACACGCTCCTATTTTTGGTGTCGTTATGGCTTTGGAAGAAGAAAAAGCCAATGGAGCTGAAATTGATGATATGGCGATTCAAGGGGTTAAGATCGGAATGATGGGACCACTCGCTGGAGTGGGAGACCCTATTTTCTGGGGAACTTTACGTCCAGTAATTGGTGCCTTCGCTGCCTCTCTAGCTTTAACCGGAAGTTTCCTCGGCCCTCTTTTATTCTTCTTACTTTGGAACTTGGTGCGAATTGCCTTCATGTGGTATACGCAAGAATTAGGTTATCGTTCAGGTTCTGAAATTACAAAAGAACTCGGTGGCGGTATTTTACAAAAACTGACAACCGGTGCCTCAATCCTGGGGATGTTTGTCATGGGAGTCCTTGTGCCACGCTGGACCGAGATGAATTTCCCCGTGGTGATTTCCGAGATTCAAAATGATGCCGATACGATTGTCGATTTTGAAGGGCTTACGGAAATGGCAAACAATAATGTAGTGACTGTTGAAAAACTGCAAGAAGTAGCGACGGATATTATGGGTGGCGCTAATCTTACAAATACCACTGTGCAAACACTTGGCGACATTCTAGACTCCTTGCTGCCTGGCTTAATGCCATTGATCTTAACGGTGGCTGCGATGTATCTGATGAAAAACAAAAACGTCAGCCCGATCACTTTAATCTTAGGCATTTTTGTCTTAGGGATTGTGATGTATGCTTTAGGAATTATGGCGTAAACCATGATGGATGAAAAGATGTTAAACAACGAATTAGACTTTATGACAAGAGCTAATTCGAAACTTAATCCACTCAGTCCCAAACCAGGATTAATCTTTATTGGCAACAACGGGTTTGAATTTCGAGGAGAAAACAGTCCTGGTTTTATTCAAATTCCTTGGCAATCAGTGGTCGAAGTCCGGGTGCAAATGTTCTTTGGCGGGCGTTACGTTCGAGGTTTCTATATTGAAACAAACGAAGATCATTTACTAGAATTTATTGTAAGCGATGCGAAAGAAACGTTGAAAAAAATGCGTAAATACTTGCGCAGAGAACAATTCGTCCGTAACCAAAGTAACTTGGCCCAAGTTTTTAAACGACATAAAAAATAACACAGCAAAAACTTCCCTGAAAAGGGAAGTTTTTTGTTGTTTACGGGACCAAACGAAGACTTGTTCATGCTACACTAAGGGAAAGAACGAAGAAAGAGCGTGAGAATCATGAAGAATAGTATTTCATCTTACAGAGTTGAAGAAGACAATCATTTATTACCTTTTTTATTAAAGACGTTACACAATAAAAGTCGAAACGCGGTGAAATCCATTTTAACTCGCGGACAAGTGAGTGTGGATGGCCATAAAATAACCCAACACAACCATCCGCTCACTCCTGGTCAAACCGTTGGAATTCTCAGCAACGAAGCTTCCTTGCGCTTGTCCGCTTTAACGGGCGTCACCATTTTACATGAAGATGATGCAATTATTGTCATCAATAAAGAAGCGGGTGTGCTCTCAATGGCTGCTGGTCGTGCAAAAGAATTAGACGCTTATCAGCAATTAACGGATTATGTCAAAAAAGAGAAACGCGATAACCGCCTTTTTATTGTTCATCGACTCGACCGTGATACTTCAGGTGTAATGGTTTATGCGAAAACAGAAGCAGCCAAAGAAAAACTACAAAAGCATTGGCAAGACGTTACTAAAGAACGTACTTATACCGCCTTAGTCGAAGGCGCCGTGGCTGACTCGGAAGGAACAATTTCTTCTTGGCTTAAAGAGAATCAAGCGTTCAAAGTTTATTCAACGCCGGATCAAGACGCTGGAAAACATGCGGTCACTCATTATAAAAAATTAGCAGGTAATGCTGCTTACTCTTTACTAGAAGTCGAGCTTGAAACCGGCCGAAAAAATCAGATCCGAGTGCATATGCAGGATATCGGACACCCGGTGGTTGGCGATAAAAAATATGGGTCCACTAAAAACCCAATTCGTCGCCTAGGCCTTCACGCAACGACTTTATCCTTTATCCATCCGCTCACAGAAGAATTTGTCCGCTACACAGTAAAAGCGCCCGAATCTTTTACACAACAAGTGAAATAAACAAAAAAACTTAAAATATCATCCAATTCAAAAGAGAAAGCACTAACTTGCATAAAAGCAGTGATTTCTCTTTTTTTGGTCTGTTTTTTTATCCTAGTTATTCCCCAAAAAGAACTTCTGCGATTTTATAACTCCCACCAGCAACAAGAGCTCCTAAAAGAGCCGTTACATAAATATTAAGGTCGGGCCAAAAATTTTGACTCGCTAAACTATACAAAAACATAGCTACCCCCGTAACTAAGCCGATTTTCAAGTTCTTCGTCATGCCTTTTTCACCTTCCCTTTCGCTTTTAGCTTAACACCATTTCATTTTCGTTAAAACCTTTTTAGTTATAAGGATTCTCTGCTTTACTTTTTATTTATTTTAGAGTCACTTATGCTACACTATTAAAGAATTCGTTAAAAATTTTGGAATATACAACAGGAGGGTTCACATGAGTGCACAACAATATCGAAGAGCTGAACAACAATCTTATTTTGATGGTGGATTACTCAGTTACATCGGCTGGGTCATTTTTGGTGCTATTATAACCGCTTTTACATTAGGCCTTGCTTATCCTTGGGCCATTGTTAATATTTATCGTTGGAAAATTAATCATACCGTGATTGATGGGAAACGATTAGAATTTTCAGGAACCGGCTGGGGCCTTTTCGGTCAATGGATTAAATGGTGGTTTCTAACCATTATCACTCTTGGGATCTATGGTTTCTGGGTCCATATCAAATTATTAGATTGGAAAGCCCGCCACACAACATTGGTCGACGATTTTTACAATTTCTAATTTTTGAGAAATCTATTGAAATAAAAGTAGCTAAAAGTATGAGGTGTCTCATGGTTTTAGTTACTTTTTTTCGTTTGCTTATAATGATCATACGGATTGCATTGCTTTTTGTGGTCAAATGAGGCTCATCGTAACGTTTTTCATTTTCGTTTGCATAGGATCCTTGCTCATCGATACGTTTTCCACTTTCGTTTACATGAGATCGCCGCTCACCGCAAGGTTTCCGGCTTTCGTTTATATGAGATCACTGCTTATCGTAACGTTTTTGGCTTTCGTTTAGACGAGACCTATTTTTCCTATAAACCCTTCTGAGCCATTTTTCATAAAACATAATTAAATGATTGCCCATGAAACGCTGTACCTTCTTGCTTTATATGACTAAAATGCTAAAATCGGTTAGCAGTATTTGTAGTATACACAAAGCCTCTTTGCAAAAATAGCGATTGTGAGGCCGATTTTACCGTAAAGTCGGCAAGAACATTTACCATTTTATCGAGAAAGAAGGGATACCTAAACAACGCACATAATAAATAACAATAAGGAGAAAAAAATATGAAAAATTCAAAAATGTTTTATGGTTGGTGGATCGTATTAGGTGCTGCTATTATTTTGGCAGTCCTTGGTCCCGCTACAGTCGCGGTGGCTAATATTTATCAAGCCCCTATTGTAGCAGATTTCGGGATTACGAATAGCCAATTTGCGATTAGTAACTCTTTAGTATTAGGGGTCGGAATCTTTCTATCCCCCTTTGTTTCCAAACGGTTGACCTCAGGAAACTTTAAACGGACGTATATTATTAGTCTATTTATTTATGCCCTCGCCTATATTGGTTATGGCTTTACGACGAATATTTACGTTTTCTATGCTTTATCTTTCTTAGTTGGTTATGGTTATTTAAGTACCACGATTATTCCGACAAGTATTTTAATTAATAACTGGTTCATCAATAAACGCGGTCTGGCATTAAGTCTTGCTTTAACGGGCTTAGGTGTCGGAGGCGTTATTTTTAGTCAACTTGTTACTTTCATCATTAACAATATCGGTTGGCGCCAGTCTTACATGATTTATGGTGCTTTAATGCTGCTCATTGTCTTGCCTATTATTTGGTTTTTAATTAAAGTAAAACCAGAAGATATGAATTTAGAACCTTATGGGAATGAAATGAATTTAGACAAACAACCGGGTGGAAAAGAACAAGTGCAAGCGGTTAAGATGTCCTTTGCTGACACAGTTACGAAGCCTTTCTTCCTCTTACTTGTTGGCGGCGCTGTTTTAGTCGGTATCGGCAATAATGCAGGTCTCGGCCAATTTCCACCAGTATTAAGCAATATGCACGGTACGGCAACCGCTGCTACAATCATTTCAGTTTACTCTGCCGTAGGAATTGTGGGTAAACTAGTACTAGGTCAGATTAATGACTTGTATGGTATTATTAGAAGTACTCTCTTTTCTTGTACTTTATTAGCGATCTCTTACTTCTTAATGCTCTTTTCTAGCAATCTAATCATTGCTTTCGTTATGGCTGTATTGTTTGGAATGGGAAATGCGATCGGGACTGTTCTGCCGCCGCTCATCACTTCCGCGATTTATTCGCAGGAACAATACGCAAAAGCTTACGGCTATGTCATGAGCGGAGTTCAATTCGGTATGACCGTCGGCTCCCTATTTGCGGCAGGAATTGCTGATTTAACAGGTTCTTATAATTATTCGTGGGCCATTATTATGGTGTTGTCCATTTTAACGGCTGTGTCGTGGATTACCGCTTATAAAAATTCCGAAAAATATATTTAAATTATTATTATAGGAGGATTTTTTATGTTAGATAAAAAAGATCGAAAGTATTTAGAACGTTGTGTCGAACTGGCTGAACAAGCGTTGAAAAAAGGAGATGAGCCTTTTGGTTCTATTTTAGTTTCTGAAGCTGGCGAAATTCTCTTTGAAGACCATAACCATGTTTCCGGTGGTGATCATACGCAACATCCTGAATTTGCGATTGCACGCTGGGCAGCCAATCATATCACCCCAGAAGAACGCGCCAAAGCCACAGTCTATACTTCGGGTGAACATTGCCCGATGTGTTCAGCGGCTCACGGTTGGGTCGGTTTAGGCCGCATTGTTTATGCGAGCTCTTCTGCTCAACTTGCGGAATGGCACCAAGAATTAGGTGTTGAACCTTCTGCCGTTAAAAACCTTTCGATTCAAGAAGTGATTCAACTTGCGGATGTCGATGGACCCGATGAAGAACTTGCGGAAAAAGTCCGTCAACTTCACGTCAAAGCCAATCAAAAATAAACAATCCTTTAAAGCTCATCAAAGCTCATCTTTTTTAGATGAGCTTTTTTCTTCAGCTTTTTAAGACATTTTCCTCTATTCAGAACAAAAAGATAAAGTATTTTCAAGTTTCGCTTTACATTCTCTCAATTAAGACGTATACTTCTCTTTGTGGTAAATTTCTTAAGAAATTAATAGGTAGTTTTATTCATCATTTGTTTAAATTCCCTTTTTATTTTGACACGAAAAATATTACAAAAAAAGTGCAAAAAGCACATGGAGGAATTTAATAATGAATAAAGGTACAGTGAAATGGTTTAACGCAGATAAAGGTTTTGGATTTATTGAACAAGAAAATGGCGAAGATTTATTCGCACACTTCTCAGCAATCCAAGCAGACGGGTTCAAAACATTAGAAGACGGCGAAAACGTTACTTTTGATATTGAACAAGGCGACCGTGGACCACAAGCAACAAATATCCATAAAGCTTAATTAACCAATAAAATAAACCCTTCAGTGGTTAGATCAATTCTAACTTCTGAAGGGTTTTTAATTTTTTAAAACCACCGACTTGAAGATTGAGCCGGTGGTTGTTCTTTTTTAACTATTCATTTTCGGTTGTTGTAGACTGTTCTGGTGAAAAGCGATAAATTAAGAATTTTTCTTTTTTATCTTTTCGATCGGGGATAGTTATTTTATTGAGTAATTTAAAGGGTGTTTGCTTTTGTAAGTAGTGTTTATAGCCATTTAGTGGATAATAAAGAATAAGATCTACGGTTCGAGGATGGTTTTTCAAAGAATGTAAAATATTCTGCACAACTTCTTCAAATATTTCTACGGAAAAAGGGTTGAAAAAGTAAAAGATATTCTCGTCTGGCCTAATTTCATATTGTTCAGCTAAACCATATTGAATATCTATATACCCAGGAATATCAGAAGCGTAATAACGATAGGCTTTTTTATTGTCTAGCGCCTCATCTAGTGTTTGTTCATGTACTTCAATCCCAGTGACAGAAATGTGAAATTTATGATGTATATAAAAACTCACTCGCCCTCGCCCAATACCAAAATCAACTACCTTGTCTTCCTGAGTCAAAGAATAAAACTCAAATAGTCTCTCCAAAGCTTTGTAAGGGGTTGATTCGCAACGGTTATAAGGAACATTCGGATCTTTCCATTCACGAATGCCTGCTGTTTTAATATTCAATTTTTGATCAAAAGTTTCTTCTATCATTATTTCTTGCCCTTTCATTTAAGATAACTACCTCTAGTATAACATATTGGACGAACTTCTTTACTCTTACCAGAGCTTTCTTTCGACCACTAACGGTTTTCCTCTATTCCTTTATTCCTTTCACAAGTTATCTACTCCTCATACTTTCTGAAGGTATCCACCTGCTGTATTAAATAAAACAAACCCTTCAAAAGCCAGTGCTGAACGAACCTTTGAAGGAAAATTTAATGTATTTTAAAATCACCGACTTGAACATTGAGCCAGTGGTCTTTTATTTTATAATTGGTTTAAAGGGATACTTTGATTTAACTCGCCCTGAAATAATTTATAATAAGTGATATAGGCAATGAACCCAAATTCATCTAACGTCGTTTGGTTTTCTTTTTTCTTATTCAGCAGGCGTTGAATGTCTTCCGTCACGTCTTCTTTGCCTATGTAAAAAGTGATTTCAAAAGCTTTTTCCACTTTAAATTGCAGTTCACTTTCCTCTGCTGTCGTTGATTTCATTTTCTTTTTCGCAAATGTATTGACTGCTTGGACGACTTTCTCGCCCATCTCTTCGATATCGCGTTCATACGGAACGATGCGGATGCCATTAAAGACCACCGCAAAATAAGGGTTTGTCGTAAACAATGCCCGCATATACATATGATCATGTTCCAGACGTTGAATCCCGAAATAAGTAAAAGGTTTAACAACAGCTGGACGATTAGAAAATAAGGTGATTTCAAAATCCATGGCTTGACCAAACTTATTATTCATGCCGATCTTATTTGGTTCTGTCACTTTTTGAGTTACTTCCAGCGTATTATTTACTAGAATTTTATGAACACCAGGCATATATTGTAAAACAGCTTCTTGTAACTCTTTTTCCGTATTCGACGTTAAGGGCATTTGAGTGAAGCGAATCAGCCCGCCTGCTGTCTTTTGATCTTGCTCAATAGAAAGTTCCCCTTTGCGCCATTGAACTTTCACTTCAAACTGTCCCCCAAACATATCTACATAATCTTGTAAAACATTTAAATGTAAATGATTATTCATAACTGCCTCCTTTATGATTTCAGCACTCTCATTTTAAGTCAGCGTGTGAAAGATAGCAATAAGTGTTTGACAAACAAGCAGTCAAAAAGCAGAAGCCCTGATGACTTCTGCTCTGTTCTATCTATTTTTTATTCTTCTTCGTCCTCATCTACTCGGGGGAACGCTAAATCATCTTCCACTTTAATGAGGATGACTTTATCGCCTTTCAAGATTCTTGTATCCCCTACAGGAACGATAATATTGTGCGTGTTCCGTTGAATCATGATGATGAGACGATTAGAAGGTAATTTCAAATCTTTAATTTGTTGATTTTCCCATTCATGACCACTGGGGATGATCGTTTCGATTAGATCTTGTCCACTTTGGTCAAAATGACGTTCGCCTCCAAGGACAATCACATCATTTTCTTGTAAAACAGTCTGCCCTCGTGGCACCACCGTTTTCCCATCACGTTCAATTTTAGCGACAATAAAGTCAAAAGTCAGATTTAAATCTTTTACTTTACGCCCAATTAAAGCACTCTCTGGGTAGATTTTTGTTTCTAAGAAGCCGATTTCAGCTTTACTTTGGTAATAGTTGAAGGTACTTAAAACCGTATCGTTAGGGTCTAACATATCCCAACGGTCAGCTGCGTATGGCATAATTGAACCTTGAATCAAGGCCGAAAGTACACTCACACCAAACACGATATGATAAACATCGACTGAAATATCTGCTCCACTATTGACGGCCATGATCGCAAACGCGATCGCTGCCGCTCCACGAATCCCCGCGAGTGAGATTAAATTCAATTGATTTTTCTTCAGATTAAACGGTAACATCAGCCCATAAACCGCAACCGGACGAGCAATCAACGTTAAGAATAACATAATCGCTAAAGCCATCGGGAATGTCTGAATGAAACTTGTAAAGTCAGACAATAGTCCTAAAATGAAAAAGAGACCGATCTGCATGATTTCAGTAAAACCATCATAGAAAAAGATAATATCTCGTTTCCCTTTAAATTCTTGATTTCCGAGATAAATACCTAAAATATAAAGCGCTAGATAACCATTTCCTCCAAGAAAATCTGCGGCACCATAAGTAATCAGCATGGCTGCAGCCATAAAGACGGCATAAAGACCATCTGCTTCAAACGTCAAATTCGTTAGCATTTTCCCAATAACAAAGGCAAAAACAGCACCAATCCCAATTCCGAGCGCAATTTGAGATAAGATTAATAACGGAACAGAAACATCTGAACCAATAATAATTGATAGAAAGACCATCGTCATCGTATAAGCGGCCGGGTCGTTGGAACCACTCTCTAGCTCAAGTAAAGAAGCCGTATTGTATTTGAGGTTCAAATTTTTCGAACGTAAAATATTCGAGACACTTGCATAGTCTGTCGACCCAATAATCGAACCAATTAGCAGCCCTTCCCACAAGCCAAAGCCTAGAACGAAATGACTAAATAACCCTGTAATCAAAGCTGTAGCAACCACCCCTAAAGAACTCAGGATGATCGACTCCTTCGCCACCGGCTTTGCCATATTCCAATTCGTCCCAAAACCACCATAGAACATAATCACCATCAGAGCTACAGTAGCAAAATTGTCAGCGAACACAAAATTCTCAAATTCGAGACCTAAGGCACCAAAGCCCATCCCTAACACAATAAACAATAATAACGCAGGCACTCCATGCTTATTCGAAAAACGAATCGCAAGCAGTGCTAGAATAAAAATAAAACCAATCATTAAATAATTCATAAAAACCCCTTTCTAATGAGTGAATATTTGAAATCTTTTCTGAAAATATGACAAATGAATAAAAAACGAAGACAGCATCTGATCGCTTGTTTAAGTCTAGTGAGAGGATGTGAAAGTATTCACCATGGTCTACATATAGTGCTTTTTAGGTATTCGTCTAAGAATAGCTTTGAAGAGCTTTTTTCTTTCTTAATATATTGTAGCATATTTTTATATTACCTACGAAATAACGAGATATTTTCTATTTTTATTCTCTAGGTTCTTTTTTGCATCACTGCAGATCGATAATTCCGGTACCTTCCTGCTAGAACAACGCCGCGGGACGATAACCTCTTTATCTTCCCGCGGAGCACTTCCCCATCATTTTTCAGTATCTCGAGTTAAATATTTGATAACTTCTTGATGTTCCGGGTAATCCTTTAATAATTTTGCGGTTGAAAATAATTCAAAATCTTCATAGGTAAAACCAGGTCCACACATACAACTCACTACAGAAAAACCATTCGCGACTTCTACCGAAGAACCAAAAATAACGCCTGCAGGAACTCGATACTGTAAGCGAGGTCCTTCTGGCAAATCGATCCCCAGCTCCACCGTTTCATAAGCGCCACTCGGGTGAATCATATGTATAGTTAGTGGTGCTCCGGCATGGAAATACCAAATTTCATCGACAGTTAAACGATGAAAATGTGACGGGTTCAAATGCTCGAGTAAAAAGTAAATACTTGTGTAAAGTTTTCGATCCACTCCATCTATAGCTTTGGTTGATTGGTCATTCTCATACACTTCGCGAAAATATCCTCCCTCCACATGTGGTGCTAAGTTTAATTTTTTTACCCAATCGGCGGCTGTTTGTTTTTGCATTTTTATTTGTCCTTTCCCTTTAATGTTATAAAAATAAAACTCTCCTCACTTCAACATCTCTGCAAAGGAGAAGAGTTTCTCAAAAAATGAAGGACTAATCCTCCAATTTATGATGACGAAGCCATTCTCTTAAGACAACGGCTTGATTGTTTTCACGATCTTTCGCCCCGTAAAGCAGGGTGACATTTTGATTTTGTAATTCTTTTTTAACCTCTGCGACAAAATCATCCGCTGCCTCGTTTTCTGATAATTCATGCAAGTATTTTTTACGAAAATCATTGAATTTATCTTCCTCGTGCCCGAATTCTTTCCGGATTTCAGTTGAAGGCGCAATCTCTTTTGGCCAAGCATCATAATCTAAATCTTCTTTTTTAATCCCGCGAGGCCACATCCGATCGACTAATACACGGTAACCGTCCTCTTTTTCCACTTCGTCATATGTGCGTTTCAATTTAATCTCATACATAAAGGTTCCTTCTTTCTTTTGAATTTTCTTATTTAATGTCCATTGTGCCGCTCATAACGACTTTATTATAAAACAAGGACCAAAGAAATTCAGATAATAACCTTTCATTTTTAGCACTCATTAAAACATGAGTCACTGACTACCCTCTTCCAAGGTTGATCGTACCTGGACAGTTCAAAGTGTGTGTTATTATTCTTTGTATTTTTCGTTATAATAATACAAATGAAACGAAAGAACTGTGGAGGGAGATAGCTATGTATAAACCACCTCAATTGAATAAAGGAGATCGTGTGGCGATTGTCAGTCTTTCAAACGGAATATTGGGCGAGGATTTTTTCCAATCATCAGTTGGATATGGGTGTAGAGCGCTTAAAATCATTAGATCTTCACCCTATTTTTATGCCAAATGCTTTAAAAGGCATGGCGTATCTGAAAGAAAATCCCAAAGCTAGAGCTGAAGATTTAAAAACAGCCTTCGCGGATGCGACGATCAAAGTTCTTATTTGTGCCATTGGCGGAGAGGATACGTTTAGATTACTGCCTTATTTATTAAACGATGAAGCCTTTTTGCATCATGTGAAAAACACCCCTAAACTATTTACGGGTTTTTCGGATACTACCGTCAATCACTTAATATTTTATAAACTCGGAATGACCAGCTATTACGGTCCAAATTTTTTAAATGATTTGGCTGAGCTCGATCATGAAATGTTACCTTATACGACGCAGACTTTTAAATCTTTTTTAAAAAATCCTTCAATAACAAAGATTTCACCTAGTGAGGTTTGGTATGAAGAAAGAACCGACTTTTCTGAAGAAGCCATCAATATGTCGCGTACTCGTCACCCTGAACAACATGGCTACGAAGCTTTAAGAGGTATGGGAACAGTATCTGGGCAACTGCTTGGAGGCTGCTTAGAAAGTTTATACGATTTACTAAAAGGCGCCCGATATCCCGAAGAAAAAGCCCTTGCTCAAAAGTATAAAATTTTTCCAAAGATTGCGGAATGGCAAGATAAAATCTTATTTATTGAAACAAGTGAAGAAACAGCGACACCTGATCATTTTGAACAAATGCTTGAAGCATTGAATGACCTAGGAATTTTTGAAGTGGTTAAAGCCATCATCGTCGGCAAACCACAAAATGAAAGATATTATCAAGAGTATAAAAAGGTATTGGTTCGAGTAACTGAACCCGCTCAAACACCCATTTTGTATAACCTTAACTTTGGCCACGCTTATCCAAGAACCATTCTACCTTATGGTCTTGAGGCACAAATTAATTTCGATACCCTCGAGTTTTCAATTACAGAGCCTTTATTTCAACCTGAATAATTTAATCAAATCATGTCTACTCCTATTTTACTTGAGTAGACCTGATTTTTTGTCCATTGGCTTAAAATAAAATTATAATTTCTAATAAAAAGAGAGAGAGTTTACCTATCATATAAGAACCATGATCATGCTAAATATTGCATGCAAATGTATTCATATTAAAAAAGCATAATCGTTTTTTTAAAAGTGCTTATTCATTTAGTATCTGCATTCTTTGACCTCAGCCTCTATTTTTTCAAATGTTCGCAGTTTTCTGACAAGCTAAGGCCAGTTACTTAAAAATTCTTCTATTTTTCCAACTTTGCACACCTTTTTCTACATAAGTGTTTTCGAAATTTCTGCTTGTTCTATAAACAAAGGATTCTGTGGTTGAATCTTAGCGGCTTCGAGCATCGTGTCGTAAGCTGCTTGGTGCTCCTTCAGTGTTCTTAAACTATTCGCTTTATGAAACATAAAATCGGTACGTTTGGGATATTTTGTTAGCAATTCATCCATCAATGCGACCGCTTCTTCATGGCGCCCTAATTCACGCAAGTAGTTGGAGCGATGATAGTCAAAATAGTAGTCGCTTGTTTTAGACGCTCCCAGCTTGAAATATGCCAACGCCTCCGCCACTTTTCCCTGCCTTCTGTTTAAATTCGCTAAATAAAAGGCGAATTGTGTATCCTTTTCTAACCCTTTTTCAAAGTAGTAATGAGCAGCTTTGACTTCCTCTAACCTTTCATAAACAGATCCTAAATAATACAATTTTTGTAAGCTATCCGGCAGTTTATAGAGCTTCACTAATGCTTCCGTTAAACGTTCTTCACGCATGAGTTGGCGAATTTCTGTGTCATCCTCTTGATCAGTTCCTTCTAAAATTCTCTGTACATCCGTTTGGTTTCTTTCGAGCGCATATTGCACCGCCGATTTATTTTCAAAATCAATCGCATGAACATCTGCCCCATAGGCGACTAATTCACGGATAATTTCTTGATATAAAAATCCACCATCTCCTAAAACAACGGCTTCCAATAATGCCGACCAGCCTAAACGATTTTGATGGTTCACTGGTACGCCATAATCAAGCACCATTTGGACCGCTTTTAGATAGCCCTTTTCACTTGAAGGGAGTAAGGCTGTGCCACCAAAACGGTTGACTTGTGTAGGATCCGGTTTAGCTGAAATTAAAACAGAAAAGACTTGATCAAAGCCATTCGCAGCAGCTGCGACAAAAGGCGACAGATGATTCACATCTTTTTGATTCGGATCAAAGCCAGCCTCTAGTAAAATAGTAGTTAACGCCAAGTTATTTTGCAGCACCGCAACCATTAAGGGCGTTTGGCCCTGGTCGTTTACGACTACATGTAAATTATTTTTATCTAATGTTTGAACTAGTTGAGTCACTGTTTCCACATCATTATTCTCTACCGCTTTTAAAAATTTCGTATCCATCATTGAATTCCGCTCCTCTTCTATTTTTTCCTATCATTCGAATTTTTTCCATGGACAAGTTCTGAACGATTTCTTCGGTTTCAAAGAAAATAGTGCTAAAAAAGAGATACTATTTTTACATAATATCTCTTTTCGCTCATTTTTTATTTTTTAACAGATGCTTTGTGCGTTTCTATTCACTTGACTCAACAAAAGGTAGCTAATATGTTAAATAATTTAATAGTATCAAAATAGAGCCACCTGCTAATCAAAACATTGTTATACCAATAAGTATAAGAGTTTTGCAATTATTCCCACTCAATAACTAGACACTTTCATATTATGACAAACCCTATCATGCTAATCTTTAAAATTTTATTTAAACGTACATTTCGTGTATTTTACACCAATAAAATAGTTTTGAGTATCAAAATAGTATCAAAAAGGAGTAATCAAATATGATAATCAACACCGAACAAATTAAAGATTTAATTGAGTGCGAAAACATCTCAACTAATCAAATAATGGATATTACAGGTTTCAACAGAAAAAATGTATGGAGTTACCGAGCAAGAAAAACCAAACTTATAAATATGCAGCTTAGAACTTTAATAAAATTACAAGAATGTTATAACCTTACTTATAATAATATCATGAAATATAAGAATTTTGAACAAGTCATTGAACGGTTTAATAGTCGATTTGGTCAAACAGAGATATACTTGGATCCAACAAATAATGAATTGAAAATATTAATTGACGGTATTCTTGGAGATATTAAGGAAGATGATATTGAAGTGTATAGCAAGTCGATGAATGATGAGGTAGATAAAGGATTACTACAAGATGCCCTAGACAATTTATGAACCATTTTTAAGCGACCTAAAGGTTAATGAGCTAGAAGGCTATATTAATATTGCTAAAAAACAAGGGCTTTAAACATAAAAAAAGGGGAGCAACCAGTCGGCCGCTCCCTTTTTTAACATTTAATTAACTAATTGATCTAACTTTTGACGCGTTGCCGGTCCATAACTACCATCCTGATTTAAACCATACATCGATTGGAATCTTTTAACTGCGTTGGCTGTTTTTGGTCCGTAGTAACTATCTACACCATTATTTTTAGCATTTTTATCTGGGTAGTAATAAATAGATGCCAATGCTTGCTGAACAGTTTTTACACCACTACCTTGGAATTGGGGAGATTTTACCCAATAAGTAGCGTTTGGTAAGTCAAAGTTTTTCTTTGTCTTACTTGAAGATGGAACGCTCGCTTTCTTACCTTTTAGCTGAGTATAAGTGTCTTTACCAGCTATGCCATCCATTTCTAATCCGTGCATAGTTTGGTAACGTTCGACTGCGTTTTTAGTATCTGCACCAAAGTAGCCATCTACTCCATTATTTTTAGCACCTTTTTTAGGGTAATAGTGATTATTAGCAAGCAATTGCTGCAACTGAGTCACTTGTTTGCCTTTATCCCCTTGCTTTAAGACGTCCCCTGTCCAATTTCCACTCTTTTCTGTCCACTTAGTAGTAGATGCAGGTTTAGATGGTTGACTAGGCGCTGGTGTTGAATTGTTTACTTTACTAGTTAGTTTAGGCTTTGCTCCACTACGCAGCTGTGCTAGTGTATAGCCACCTGTCATTTGTAAGTGTGGATAGTCCTTAAAACTTGTCCAGTCACCACCCCACTCAAACCCTAAGCTTTTAGCAATTTGAGCTACTCGGCGCCAGTTATTATTTACTGTCCAAACTGCTTTGGAGCCATCGTTAGTGGTCAAAAAGTAATCAACAGCAATACCAAAGTTGTGCCATGACTGTCCACCTCGAGCATTTGTTACAATGTTTCCTGGTTTTGTTCGTCCTTGAGCGTACAGATCATTTTGTCTGGCGTAAGAACGATGACCTTCGCTGATTTGTACATTGATGCCCTCTTTGTAAGCTCTTTTGACAACTTCTAAAGCTGTTTCTCGTACAACTGCATGAGTACCACTTGCCATATTTTTATTTGATCGATCTAGTAATGTTTGTAATTTTACTCTAGCCATTATTTATCTACTCCTTTATTTGGTTCCTCTTGGATTTCATTTGCTTGCTTATAAAGTTGGTTCGCAAATACTGCCCCAGCAGTTACTAAGGTTCCTTGAACAATATTTTCTGACGTAAATCCTCCTAATAATAAAGGTGTGAATGCAGTACCAATAATCCATAAAATCAACGGAATCCAGTTGTCAACGATACTTTCTGTCCGCTTAATTACCCACCCCAAAAATAAAAGCACCGGTATCATGACCAATGCTTCTTCGACTATTAAATTTAATAAATTTTCCATTTAACTATTTCCTCCTTCGTATTTTTCTTTATAAATTGCTTTTGTTTTCCCGCTTTTAGTTATTGTTGTTTCTAATTCCCAAATTCGACGGTCGTGTTGATCAATTCGCTTGCGCCACTCATCATGCATTTCCATGCTTTGGTCTGCAATTTTTGATAATTTTTTTATCTGGCGATCATTTTGATCCAATCTTTCTAGATGTGGTTTATTCGTCTTCTCAATCGTCTTGATCAATCGGTCATTTCTATTTTCGGCTAACTTTTGCCACGCACCGAAAATAACCAACACCGAAGCAATATACCCCGAATACTGATTTAACCATTCGCCTATTTGATCCATAAACAACTCCTTCCTAATATAAAAAGCCTAACTCTTCAGTTAAGCTTTACTCTTCAACAATTCGTCAATTAAATTTTCTTGCTCGGCTACTTTTTTAGTTAAGTCTTTAATCAATTTGTTCTGTTCCTCGATTATCTCCCATAACTTCGCCAGCACTTTCGTTATTTCCCTCACTCGCTTTCTGTTCGTCCATCAGTTCCTTGACTTGATTACGCCAAAGTGGCGGTACGTCATCAAATGAGTGAGGCTTTGTGATGTCTTGAATCCATTTGAACCATAACCTAGCAATCGCACCCATTAAAACCCGCCCCCAATGATTGTTGTCAGTTCTAAAATGCCGGCTTCCAAATCTTCGTTTTGCTTTTTAGTTTCCAGCGTTGTGCCTTCCAAAACATTGTCATTTAGCACATATTCTGTGACTGTAGCAAATTCACTTTCTGGGTAGTCCTCTACCTCGTTTAGTCGAGAAATAGTTTCCTGGTCATATTCGGCTTCCTTGAATTCCAAATTATCAATATGCGCCATTTCTTCAAAGGCTCTTAATTCTTCTTCGCTAATTACATACTGTTCGTGTTCTTTTTCATGCTGCAAAAAAGTTGCCATTAAAGGCATTAATTTCCATTCGTTTTCTTCATAGTCTCTATATAACAATCTAATTCCCCCTTGTTAATTTTTAAATTATCGTTTTCAAGTTTAATGTATGGCCTTCTATCTAAAATGCTTTGAATAAAATTTCTTGAACTTGCATGTTTAGCATGACCGGACCAGCTGGCCAACATTGTGTTAGCTGTTGTTATTGACATTTTTCCCTTGCTTATTAATCTAGGCATTTTCTTTATTTTGCGCTTAATGGTCTTTTTACTATCGTTTCTTAAAAGTCTATGCGTACGATATACCTTAAAACCATAGGCGTTGACGCCCTGGTTAATCGGAAACACTTGTGTCTTTTGTGTGTTGTGTTCCATTTTCAAGCGTTCATTTAGAAAGTCAATAAATTCTTTTTTGGCTTTCTGCGCTTCGGTTTTGTTTGGCAAAATAATAATGATGTCGTCCGCATATCTGACATAATATTTATAGCCTAGATATCTCTTACAGTACTGATCAAACTCGTTCAAATAAATATTCGCGCACAATTGCGATAGTGTATTACCGAGTGGCAAACCCACTTCACTAACCAATACGCCGCTATCTATTATTTCATCCATAATGCGCAATACATCTTCGTCTTTAATCTTCTTGCGATAGAGTCGCTTTAAAATATCTCTATCAATCGAATAAAAGAATTTTCGGACATCAGCCTTGCAAATATAAGCTTGATTGCCCCATTGCCAATGGGCTTGTCGCAAATTTCTTTGTACTTGTTCAACTGCTTTATGTGTTCCTCTTTCATCCATACATGCATAGCTTTCTTTGATAAACGCCGGCATAAAAATGTCTTTTAACACATTGTTCAAAGCAAGTTGTACAATCTTATCTTCAAAATATGGCGCATTTATAATTCTTTCTTTTGGCTCAAACACTTTAAATGTAATATAACCACTAAATTTATACGTGCCATTAAAAAGAGAATTTCTTAAACGGGTTAAATTAGCCGTTTCGTTCCTCTGAAACTTCAACGCTTCAGTATTATATTTCCCTTGTTCTTCTAGTGCTTTGTTGTATGCTTTTTCTAAATTTTCCCAACTAAATATTTCTTTAAATAAAATCGACACACATGCGCTCCTTTCGAAAGTCGGATATATGCCATTGTTCATGTGTTTACGGATTGAAACCGAGAGAACAACACTCCTTTGCAAGTCTTTTATTTGATAAAAGTCACGTTGTTAAAACCGTAATCTTAACAATCGTATAAATTTGCAGAGCAGGCGCCCAGCCCCGATTCGTGTTCGTATTCCACGAATTGTTCACATTCCCGTTCGAAGCCCCGTTGTTGCCACGATTGACACGGCGACCTAAGGTTCTAGCGCTGTCCTCAAAAAGATTATTTCTTAGATGACCGAATGAACCCAGATAATAATTTATTAATTTCGGTTAGGTCATTGTCTAACTCTCGAAAGAATCCTTTACTAATATATTTTTGTTTTCTTGATAACTTCATTAAAACTTTTAGCGTTTGTAAATGGCCGTCCGCTTCTTGTGCATATACAAATCGTTTTGATTTTACGCTATTCGCCATTTCAATATAACGAATGACCGCGTATATGTTTTCTTTGATTTCTGAACACAAGGCGAATTTTTCGGCATTTGGAAAATTTACTAACGCTGGGTAAATCCGATATAAAAAGGCCTCTGATTTACGAGAAACCAAAAGCCCATTTTCTGATTTGTAATCCAATTACTGCCTCTTTTCTTTATGCCTCCACCTTCGTTACGGCCTAAGAACGCTGGCGCAAAGCAGGCGCCCAGCCCCGAGACGTGAACGTACCCCACGAATAGCCCACATCCCCGTACGAAGCCCCGTGGTAGCCACGAATGACACGGCGACTAGGATGCGCGTCGCCGGTCTCTTGCATCCATCTGTAAGAACCTTCGTCTACTGTATGATGAGTGACTAGCGTTTCATCTGTAAGGCCAATGCCCCAATCGTCAACATCACCAGCGTAGTTTGTATAATTCCAATTGCCAACTTTGGCGCGTTCGTGTAATGGCAATACTAAGTTATTCCAATCAGAATTGGAACCAACTAAACCACGGTCGCTATCGTTGTAAGAATCTAGCGGATCGCTGTCGCCTCCTCGTAATAGCAAGACGTCATAAGTGACTCCGCCAATTGTTACAGTGGCGTCTTGAGTTACGGCATCTTCTTTATTGTAAACAGATACATCTTTGTTGCCTTCCTCGGTTACCAGACTATCACTTACAACAATTTGATAGTCGGTAATAGATTGAACAATAAATTCGCCATTGTTCGCATCATTTGAAAAACCTCTAGCAACAATCGTATCGCCAACGTTTGCGATATTCGCACCACTTCGGCGCCAATGATCCTCAATCTGTTCTATCACAAACGCATTGTTTGAGCCATCTACTGAAATTGTGTCGCCAGCACGCCCATTTGGTGGGTTTACTCCAATAGTGCCATCTCCATAGACTGCTCCAGCGTCGTATAAAGCATTCCAACTAATCCGACTACGCAATGGCGCCACTGGATGAAATAAAATATCGCCATTTCTATGAAATTTCATCCAGGCTGTTTTGTCATTTTGTACTAAACCTTGTGTAATACCTAGCGCTAAAGCTAAGTTGCTGGCGCTCATTTCTTCGCGGCTAACCGGATTGCCCTCGATTGTTCCAAATTCATGAGGCTGTACAAAACCATAAAAGCCAGCTGTTGTGTCTCCTTCAGTTAAAACTTTTGGTCCAGGGGAATTTGAAAAATCTGTCGTTTTATTTGTTCTTGCTATTTCTTCGAGTGCCGAAGCCATTCTATTTTGATTTTCGACATTCGGTAAGTTTAAATAATCTGCCAATTAAATCTCCTCCAATCGTATTCTTGGTTGTCCATTTTCAATTTCAAAATAGCCTTTGTGACTTCCTAAAACAGTCATTGTTTCCACTTCATCTAATCTTGCCCCCAGTGAGTCGTAACTGTCGCCAGTCTCTGTTGACGTTCTCGCGGTGATTACCTCGCTATCTTGCGTTAAATTGGCCACAGCTTCGTTAAATTGTGTTTGAAGGCCGTCAATTTTAGGCGCAAAATCATTAAACAACTGCTCGAATCGAGTTCTTTCAGACTCTCTTAAATTATCGCCTTTACTTTTTAAGTCATCTAGTATGTTACTTATTTGAGTCTGATACCGATTGACTTCAATTAATGCATCGTTCAGTGCTTGGTAATCATCACTTGCAATAACTGTTTGTGCATCAAAACCACTCCCTTCTACTAGCACGGTAAACGTTCTGGTGTTCGTTATTTTTTGTCCATCTATAATCTGCACATAACAAGACACATTGCCGGCGTTAAGCATTGAGGTTGGATAAGCAACCTTGAATAAGCCTCCTGACCTATCCACCACATCAAAGTTTTCAATTCCTTGATTGCCCATTCGCAAGTTACGCCAATAGAAACGAAGCGAAACATCCGATTGATTCTCTAGCACGCTTCTGTTTATTAGCTGAATTTCCAATTCGCGACCATCTCTATCGCCTTCTTTGGCAATTAATTTCCTTAATACCGGCGCGTTTGATTCGTGCAGGGTTATTCTTATTTTTCTGAAATTTTCTAGTGTCATTTAGGCACTCCTTTCATCGATATTGCTCGGGAATTTCTCGAGGTTTCATTTTTAATTGTCCATCAATCACATGGAAATCATCCGGATTGTTATGCACCATTTGATCACGAGGAACAACAATAAAATCAATAATTTTTTTGTAATCTTCTTCAAAAATTCCATAAATCCCCATATCTTGCTCACTATCAACCACATTGTCAATAATTCCTAATCGAATGTTATAAAAAACAGTCATTTTGTTTTCTTCCAAAGGTGATCCCCTCCTTAATAGCTGACAAATACCTGGACTTGAATGTGACGACGCCCAACAAAATTATTTCGAATATCCCGAACAAACATATACCCTACAACCGGTACCTTTGCAGCTTCGTAATTAATCCTTGATTGGTCTACGAACGTCACAACTCTTAGCATCGGCAAATTGTAATAACCGTTGTCTGAAGTCGAACCATAAGCGTCCGATATTACAGCGACGGCCTTAAATTTCTTCCCTCGGTAAATCGATGGCAATTGCAGCCAATAAGGATTACTCGTTTGACGATTTAAACCCGTCACCGTAAACACATCATTTAAATAGCTGGTTTCATAATTCGTGCCACCCTCTCTGTGGTACAGTCCTGCAGATGTTAATCTGGTTTCTGAACCATCACTATGACTTGCTACGAGCCCAGCGCTATTAAGATGTAAATGATCGCTTACACCATTAAATGATGCCCGAATGAGGTCTGCGTTCTCACCAACAATATTTTTAGCGTTTACGTTAATTAAGTTTACTTCTGCAGCGTTTAATGTTCCGGTTGTGAATTTAGAAATGTTCATTTCTTCGGCGAATATTTCGTCTGATACAGTAAATGTTCCATCAACAATCACGTCTCCGTCAAGAACGATATGCTCTCCCTTTATGTAGGGTAGTCCGTCCGATATCGCAATTATAGCCTTTGTATCGCCACCTTCTTCGTAAGTAAGACCGATTGCATTTGCTTCTTGATAGAACATTGTTTCGAATTCTTCTTCACCAATTTTTATAGCGAACAAATCTTTGAGAGACGTGACGCCGTATTCAGTTACAACTTCATCGATATCATCGATTGTTGATTGGGCGCTTTTCCCTGCATCTTCGGCCACTTTTTTTGCATCCTTGATTGCTTTTTTGGTTTCGTTGTTCATTCCTGTAGTGACCATTGGATCACCCCAGCTATTGCCGTCGTGCTGATACATCTCTACTTCGCCATCTCCAATGGGCTTATACCATAAATCTCCTAAACTCATTCCGTTCTGTGGCTCGTCAGGCCCTCTGAATATTTTGTTTTTTCTGTTTGCAGCGATCTGTACAATGTTTAGGCGGCTTTCGATAGGATTTACTTTTCCGTCTACTGTAGAATCAATGCTTTTAGATAGGCTGGCCCTGGCTTCGCCGATTTCAATTTCTTCATATCGGTCGCCCAGAACATCCCAAATAATTTTTATAACCTTTGCTTTTTGGTGAATACCAAAGTCTTGATAATAAATATTAACCACATCGCAAAGGTTTATTTCTTCAACTAATTTTAAGTTTTTATAATCCAGAGTTTTTGCCAAATCTACAAATTTCACTTTCAAATTGACTTTGGGTATCCCTATGTTGTTTTGTTCAATATACCCCTTAGCTCTATTTCTTAGTTGTTCTTCAGTCGCGACTTCATCTTCTGAAAAATCAACAACTAAAATTTTTCTTCTTGCATAATTTCCTACGTGTTCACTATCAATGTAACGCTCCGGAAGTACGACAAGCTCTTCCGAATCATCCCCTTCATTCCTGACAATTGAATATGGGTATACCGAAGTATATGTGCTCGCTATTTCTTCTTCTTGCGTTAAATCGATTAAGTTCTTGCCATATGCAATTAAAGCTCCTGAATCATCCCCTCTTTGAGCGTAGAGACCTATGTGATAATTGTCGAATCGGTATTCCCCGCCATAAGTATCTAATATAGACCCAGAAACTCCCCCCAATGCTCTTCTTGCATGTTCGACTTTATCAATCGTCCATGTGCCGCTCCCGGTTGTTGAAATATCTGAATAAACAGTCAATGGATGTTCGTCAACAATGTTGCTTTTCCAAGTATTCAAAGCACTTTGAGCCGTTCCCGAATAGTATACTTTTGGTTCTAAGGGCAAGTCTTGCGTGAGGTTAGAAACGTGTTCTGCATATACAGTTACTACCCCTTTGATCGGCTTGGTAATACGTATAATTTTAAAGCGTTGATCCTTTAGTTTATTCCCCGCATCTGCTTTTATTAATCTGTCATTCTTTAACTCCTCGAACAGATAGCCCTTTACTGGGTATTTCATCTTTAGTTCAAAGAGACCGTTTCGTTCCTCTGTGACTAAAGCACTTGTTGCATCTCTCAAAGGCCCTAGGCCCAACGTGGAAAAATCCGTTTCATTCCCTTTGTATAAAATAGGTGTACTCATAGTATAGCCTCCCATCTTGGTCGTACTGTCACCTTGTTAACATTTCCCGACCATGTTATTTTGTTTTTCCCTGGGGCTAGTTCCGGAAAAAGAGGATCTAAAGTACCTATCATTTTGTAGAACTCTGGGGACTCCCCTTTATAGACACTCATCATCTCTGAGTCAATTGTTATTTCATCGACCACATCTTTTAACATTAGCCAATCTTCACCATTGTTTTGAAAGTTAATATTCCCAGATCCCTCAACATGAATAAGTGGTGTTGCTGACTTTCCTTCTGGGTTAAAAAGTGTAGTTCCCATTTCCAACTGGATGTTTTCACCATCAATTAAATATTTTTTTGGCTTAAGTTTAAAGTTGAGCACTGTTTTACCTCTATTTTTAAGGGTTCGGTTTACGTTAAAGGACTCAAAAAACATTGCCTCAAACACATACTCTGGCATTTCTGAGTAATATAATTTGTGCCAATTAATGTCGTTTTTTAACCAATTAGAAATATCGTGAGTTGCTTCTGCAACAGTTTGATTTGTTAACTCTAGTTTGACGGGGAACTCAAGCCTTCCGCTTTCAAAGCGTTTGTTGTCAATTGCTAACTCCCCATCCCTGCCAATAACCGGCACAAATTCAATGTCTGCTTCTGGCGAAACATAGACCATTTCATTATAAATCCTTAAACCAAAATCTGATGATCTTTTTCCTTTATACATAAAATATGCGTCACTCAAGCTTTCCATCCTCCCGTTCCATAATCCACGCCAACTCCTCTGCAAATCTCGATACATCATCTTCATTTTCACTATTAAAATTTTCAATATGAATATTTATTCCGTTATCGTTAGTGATTGTTCGATTGGTGTTTGTAACGTTTCTCGCTAGATTTTCTCCTGCCGCTCCAAATTGCGGAACATATTTATTCATGTCTGGAACCTGTAACAAGTGGTCCATAGCTTTTCTAACTTCTAATTCGCCACCGTCAATACCTTTTGCAACTTGTTCGCCTATCCCGTTTTTGTGGATATCGGCTAAAGGACTTGATCGGTCTTTTGGTGGAGAGAATGGCAAGAAGTCTCTAATTTTCTGAGTAACCTTACCAATTGCACCAGTAACTTTTCCAATTGCACCAGTAATCCCATTCGCAATATTCGTCACAATGTTTTTTCCGGCGTTTTTAAATTTGCTAAAGAATCCAGTCACCGTAGAATACGCAGAATCCATACCGTTTGAAACTGCCGATTTAACAGAGTTAAACGCATTCGATACTATACTTTTCAAGCTATTAAATATATTTGAAAATGTGCTTTTTATGCTATTTAATACGTTCGAAATAGTATTTCTCACACCATTTATAATTGATGTCACTATACTTCTTATTGTATTGAACGTATTCGAAGTGATACTTTTAATGGCATTCCATACTGAAGTTATAATGCTTTTTATGCCATTGACTACACTTGTAATCACGGATTTTATAGCGTTCCAAGCACCAGTTAAATCACCTTGAATAGCGCTCATTACAGCGGTTATTATGCCCTTAATTACATTCCATACTGTTTGAATGATGGTCTTAATAACATTAACCACCGTATCGATAATTGTTTTAATATTTTCCCAAATAGTATCGATAATCGTCATGATATTTTCCATTGTAGTTCTGAGACCTTCTTTTATTCCTTCCCACTTATCGCGGATCGACTGTTTTACAGATTCCCAGAAATCAGCAAACCATTCCTTGACGCTATTCCAAATATTTCGGAAGAATTCAGTTACTTGCTGCCATTTTTCTTGGACAGATTCCCAAATTCCTATAGACCCTTCTTGCATACCGTTCCAAAGGTCTGCGAACCATTCTTTGACGGATTCCCATAATTCACGGAAGAACTCAACGACTTCTTGCCACTTCTCTTGGATTATGACCCAAATTTCTATGGCTCCTTCTTTCATGCCTTCCCATAGTTCAGTAAACCATTCTTTCACGCCGTTCCAGAGCTCTTGAAAGAATAGGACGGTTTCGTTCCAAAACTCCACAACAGGTTCCCAAACCATCATGGCAAATTCGACTATACTTTCCCATAATTCTGAAAACCATTCAGAAACACTTTCCCAGAGTTCGATGAACCATTCCTTTATTTCGCCCCATTTCTCGACGATGGGCTCCCAAATGGCTATCGCAATTTCTTTCATGGATTCCCAAAGTTCAATAAAGAATTCTTTTATACTCTCCCAAGTTTCGGAGAACCACTCTTTGACCTCTTGCCATTTTTCAACGATAGGTTCCCAGACCATCAAGGCAGTTTCTTTAATGTCTTCCCATAAAATTAAGAAGAATTCAGTTAAGTCTGCCCATACTTCTTGGCAATACTCTTTTACTTCTTGCCATTTCTCCTGGATCGGCTCCCAGATAATAAGAGCAACCTCGACAATTTCATCCCAAATCATAGAAAAGAACTCTACGACGCCTTCCCAAATACCTTGAAAGACTTCTTTAGTTTCTTCCCACTTTTCTTGGATCGGCTCCCAGATTTCCATAGCCTTTTCACTTATTGAATCCCATAGTTCTATAAACCACTCTTTGAGGGAATCCCAAATTTCTTTAGCTCCCTCGCTGATGGAAGTCCAAGTTTCAGACAACCAACTTCCTAGACTGTCCCAGATTTCTTGAGCACCATCACTGATAGAGGACCATGTTTCACTGAACCAATCTCTTAATGCGCCCCACATCTCTTTGGCGCCATTACTGATTGAGTCCCATGTTTCTGAAAAATAATCTTTAATGCCATTCCATATTTCTGTGGTTCGCGCTTTTATATTTTCCCAAGTTTCAGAAATTCTGTCTCCTAATTGTTGGGCTTTCTCTTTGATTGTATCCCAGTTTTGCCACAAGGCGACTCCGACTGCTATAAGAGCACCAATAACTGCTGCAACTGCGACTATTGGCCAACTAATTGCCCCAAATACCGCGGCTAAAACTCCACCTGCCACAGATAGGGCCGTCTTTACAGCTGTCACCGCAGCAATAACTCCTGTAATAATTTTAAAAGCTCCGACTGCCCCCATTATTCCAGCAATTAACGGTGCCCATTGTTCAACAAATTCTCCTATGTCACTAGCTAGTTGTTGAAAATCAATTTCTAGTACGGTCTCCCATAAATCAGATAATGCGGACTTAATTTCTTCCCATAATGAAGATTGGACAAATTCGGTAAAAGCATCTTTAGCTGCATTAAATGCATCAGTAACAACTTCTTTAAACGTCTGCCAAGCTGTTGAGTTTGCTATTTGTCTAAACAGATCACCTAATAAACCAATTAGTGGCCCAACAGCGCCAGAAGCTTTATCTAATGCTCCTTCAATGGTTTCCCCAACCGTTGAAATCATCTCACCGATCGTCGGAAAGTTAGCGGCGACTAATGCAGCATCGATTGCTTCAATCATGTTTGCCAACCCACGAGACACAGCTGTACGCATATTCGCCATTGATGTTTGAATACCACCAGTAGCGTCTCGAGCTATTTGTTCAAGGGAAGCTAATCCTCCTCCACCTTCTTTGTTTAGGGTAATTAAAGTATCAACGAAATCATCAACAGCAATTGATCCGTCAGAAAGACCTTCTTTCAGCTCTCCCATAGTAATCCCCATCATATCCGCAATTGCTCGTAGAGTAGGTCCCATTTGACTATTCATCATGGAGTTCCAAGTTTGACCATTTATTTTGTTGTCCGCTAAACCTTGAGATAATTGCAAAACAGCATTATTTACCATATCGGTATCTCCACCGAAACCAAGGATCGCATTATTCATCGCTGAATAAATTTGTTCAGATCCCGTTAAGTCACCAGTAGACGAAGCTAGTAATTGAACCCCAGAAACTGCTTGATCCAAGGGTGTAGGGAGTCCACTGATGGAATCATTTAAATTGTCCATCATAGCGCTACTTTCTTCTGCACTAAAACCCATATTTGCGAACACTTTATCAGTATTTCGTAGTGTATCTACACGCTTAATGGCACCGTCCATACTGTTTTTAAGTAAATTAAATCCAGCCTGTGCTAGTTTCACTAGACCCATTGCCTTCATCATGTCAGTTACTGTAGAAGTAGTTTTTTTAACATGGTCTCCCAAGCCTTCGAAAGCTTCTTTAATACCTTGTACGGATTTTTCGGCTTGTTTTCCATCTGCTTTAATTTCTATTGTTACCGTTCCATCTGCCATTAGTTCACCTCTCTTTCAGGCAATTTATAAATGTTTTTAAGTCTCAATAATTCCTCTCGTTCTTTTTCAGTTCCTTTTCCACTAGGAAGATCTCGAGTTCGAATACTGATGATTTGCTTAATCTTAGTGTCATCAGATAACCCCTCAAATAATGCTAAAAATTGTTCCCAGTGCAGTTTTCCATGGTAGTTATATAAATCCATTTGATAATCTTTGAAAAAGCTTGAATAGATATATTTAGCGTCATGAACAAAATCGTAAGTGCGTTCTTCTTCTTTTTTCTTCTTTGGAGGTTTGAACTTGTTTCCCAAAATATCGATTAAGTATTCGTCTTCTTCAGAAAATTCACTGAGGAACTCCTCAAAGATTGCACCTTGTAAGTCGGAGGCATATTTAATATTTTCAACTGAATCAAAATATCCGGGCGAAAATTCCTCTGCTCCAGTGAGCATGTATAGCATGTCGAGAAGTTTTTGAGCGTCGCCTAGTCTTTGGTCTTCGGCTATTTCAAAGATCGTTAATATATTGTCAAATGCCATATCTATATTAAAAATACGCCCTCTGAACTCGAAATTTTCGTTCAAAGGGCGCTTTACTGTGAGCAACATATACTCACCTTATTTCTTTTTTCGTTTGCGGTACTCATTAGATTTTTTATTTTGTTGTTCTGTATAGTGATCAGTAATGTGTTGCATGGCCTGATCAAAAGCACTTACTGTTGCCACGATGCTTTTGGTTTGGCCATAAACTTGTTGAAAGGCATCCTCACCAAACATACGAGCATAAACCAATCCATAAGTGTCAATTGCCTTTTGGAGTAATACATTGAACTCTTCTGTTGTTATATCTTCGTCTTTTAAGTTTCGTAACCGTTCAGCCTCTTTACTTGCTTCTTTAAATTCATCTTTGTTTTCTAAATCAAGCATGTAAGCCAATGCTTGATCCGAAACATCTGCTGTTAGTTTTACTCCCCCAAAATCAAAGTCAATTGTTGGAGTACTTAAATTAATTTTAATTGCCATTATTTAATCATCCTTTACTTTTATCCGCCTGGTGTTTCCTCAATTGTTTTATCAATTTCTTCCGGTTTTTTATTCCATGTAATCGTGAATGCAATGGCATCGTATGCTGTAGCCTCTCCACCGTTCACACTAGGTTCCGTAACCGTCGCCAAACCAACATGAACAGTACCTTCTGGCAGTGTACGTTTGAACCAAATTTTACGTCCATCGCCCACTTCAAATTCTAAATCCCCGATTAAATTCTGGGCTGGATCCCCATAGTTTCGGTAACCCGAAAATTCATACCCTACTGCAACAGAAGTTACGTCTGTTTCTGGAGTGCCGTCGCCATCTAAAAAGCCTTCTTCTTCGGACTCTTCATTATTACTTGGTTCAGCAGCATTAATGTGCTCCCCAATTGTTAACCAATCTTCTTCACTATATTCTTCGCCTCTTTCATACTTTTGTATTTCATACTTTGTTGCGGCCACTTTATATCTCATTTATTTTACTCCTTTTTTATATGTTATAAATTGTTAGTTCTACTTGTATATCCAATAAAAAAACGAACCAACCTTGTTCATCGATTTGATTGATGAAAGGCTTGTTCGTTATTTGTAGCTTATGGAAATCAAAACTTTTGTCTTCACTCTTTAGATCATTCATTAGTTCTAGCTCACTTTGCACTTCCCAAAGTACTTCGTGTATTTTAGATTGCGACTGAGATTTCATTGCAATTTCATAATTTAATTGCTGATCTGTTGTGCCATCCATGAATTCATCGATCACTCGAGAACCAGCCATCGGATACATAACGAATGATTCGCCACTATCCAGGTAGCCTAATTTCATTTTTGATGGGAGATTAAGCTTATTGATAAATTTCATTAATTGATTCGGAAAGTCCATTAATTTAATCTAGCTCCTTTCACAAATGCGTTAATCCAATCTTTGCCATACATCCCTTTTGCTTTTAAGTCCCACCTAGGACCAGTGCCTGGCGTTGTGTAATTTCTATGTTGCTCATAAAATTGTTTCTTGGCGTATTTCATATGGTAGTTAACTGCACTTGCATCGATGTTAATCGACGTCGCTTGTCTCAAATCTCCTTCTTTTTTAGGGACAAACGGATTCATATCCGCCAACATTTGGTTCGCTAATGCATAGCGGCCTCGTGAGTAATTTGGATCTGCAAATTTTTCTTCAATGTTTTTCATATCTACCTTTACATCAACTTCCATGACTAGACCACCTCTAATTCATAGGCATATAACTTATTTTCTAAAGGTTCCATGACTGGAATAACCTTGGTTATTGTATGACTTAAACCATTGACGATAACCATTGATTCTTCTGTAAATTCAAGCATGGGATCAGTTAAGCCCTCATAACAAAAAATCAATCCGTTATATAGAATTTGCTTACCTCTGGTAGAATATATAAATTCTGAACCTATATCGATTCGACAGTTTTTAATCTTGACTTCTTCTCCGTATATCGGCTCAGACCAGTCGTTAGTTCCTTGGTATTCCTTATATATAAAAGCATCTGTCAGAAATTCTTCAGGTGGTTTCATTGAACACCACGGTATAATAACCCTGTGCCCTCCAAATATAAATAAGCCTCATCCGCCATAAGTGGCGTATCAATTGATGTTGTGCTTTGTGTGCTTCCCATTGACACGCTCGTTCTTCCGGCAGAAAAAGATTGCGGTGTTTTATTTAATCCATAATTAGTTGTTTTGCCAGTCTCTTTAAAATACTGGATTTGAGCAGCCAGAGCTTGTTTAAATCTTTTCGATCGATATGGA
This sequence comes from uncultured Atopostipes sp., assembly GCA_910588235.1. Taxonomy (GTDB): domain Bacteria; phylum Bacillota; class Bacilli; order Lactobacillales; family Carnobacteriaceae_A; genus Atopostipes. The sequence goes on from CAJUOQ010000003.1 coordinate 57,046, forward strand.
ACGTCCTTGTCTAAGTCATTAAACACATAAAAATCATTCGTTTGAGTATCTAATAGCAATGAAGCTGGAGCCAATAATTTATTAAACTCATCCTCTGTCAGCTCATTACTCAAGTTTAAATCCCTAAACTCTTCAAACGTAAGATAAGCCATTTATTTAACCTCCTCAAAAGAGGAAGCCTATTTAGCTTCCTCATCGTCTTTTTTTTCTTCTTTATTGCCTTCAGTTTTTGTATCTTCTTTTTTATCTTCATCGATACGTTCCATTACTTTCTCAACTTTCAAATGTCCGAAGTTGTCTTGAACATTCTTTTCAATCTCTTCAGAACGTTTTACTGTCATTTCAAATTCTTCACCTGGTTCGAATACTTTCTTTTCCTCGTAACCTTCAAATTTAACTACTGCTTTAAATTTAGCCATTAGTTTAACCTCCTGGAATTTCTTCTTCGTTTTCTTCACCTTCAGCTTCTGTCAGCACCGCTTTTAATAGAGCTTTTTGGTTTTTTTCAGGAATATGTTTTGCACGCTTGGCAGCCGCCTGTAATGCAACACCTGCAAAGTCTTCAGATTCAAGCGCACGTGCTACTTGAATGCCAATACCAGCAACACCTGAGTTATCTGCTGCAAACATGATATTTTCATTACCTTGGAAATACTCATCTGCTAGCTCCTCTAAATCAAACCCTTTGAAGTTTTGAATTTCATTCTTAGATACGTTTGCATTAGATTGTTTAGCTGGCGTTGTTAATTTGTGATCTACCAACAAGTTATATACATCAGCGGTTACATAAGCCACTCGACCGATCGTTTTTGATACTTTGTTGTTCGTGAAGATTTTACTCGCTTCATTGAACACTTTCTTCACGCCATCTTCTGTCAATTCACCAGTCAATTCTCGCGAAGCTTTGTCAGAAATTTCTTTTCCAAGTACTACGTTTAAATTTTCGATCCATGCTTCACCATGCAAAGCTAACCGTTCTGCTACAACTTGATTCGGAATGTCGTTGACTGTAAAGTCATCAATTCCATCGTGAATTGCTAATGGCGCATCGTATTGAACTTGCGTATCAACAGATTTAACTTCTCGACGCGGACCAAATCGGCTCGAGCTACCTGTACCGGTTCCGAAACCAACATTTTCATCTGTTTCATAATCCTGAATAACTACTTCAGTATCTGTTGTCTTTAAGTCCATGAAAGTATCTTTTTGTGCGATACCGTCTTTAACTTGTAACTTTCCGCCGAACGTACGTAAAAAATGAGATTTTACCTCAAAAATCTTAGGTAACATTCCTGCATATTGTTTTGTGTAATATTTAATTGTCATTTATTTTTGCTCCTTTTTAAAATATTTAGCCATAACGGCTGTTAATAACATCTTCAAATGCATCAGGTTCTTCCCTACTGTTTCCATTAGGCTCTTCGTCCGATTGAATTTGCGGGTTTCCGTCGTCATCTTCTCCGGTCTGAAATAAATAAGCATCAGATTCTTTCAGTGCTTCTAATTGTTCATCCAATCCCTTAATGCCTTCGTCAGTTAGCTCAACTTTTTCCGTATCTAACAAAGCATTGACTGCCTTTGGATTACGCGCACCATTTTTAACAAGTGCTAACTCAACAGCAGATTGTTTTTGAATATCAGCACTTTGTTGTTTAAGTGTCTCAATTTCTCCTTCGTATTCAGAAATCTTCGTCTGCAAATTCTCATTAGTTTTATTGCTACCCTTAAGGTCTTTGATAGTTGTTTGAGCTGTTTCTAACTGAGTATCAACATCTTCTTTCTGTGCTTTCAGTTTCCCATATCGTTCGTCAATATTTTCTTCACTCGAAAGGTATATTTTGTTTTCTTTCATCTCTGAAAGTACTTCATCTGCTTTGTTCTCTTCCAAACCTTTATTTACCAAAATTTCTTTTAAATCCATTTTCCATTCTCCTTTACGCTTTTAACAAGGTTGCTTCTTGTAAGTATGTTTGTTCTTTTACGTCTGCAAACTGTTTAAAAAAGACAATAAAAATAGCCACCACTCATTGAGTGCTGACTTAATAACCTATTTTGATTTTCCAATCTTTAATTTCTTGTTCTGTCATATTGTTATTATTGACTAAATCTATTGCGCTTTCAGTATCGAAAGTATATCTTTCAAGCCAATGTTTAGCCGTTTTAAAATAGCCTTCTTTGCTTATTTGACCTGTATTGAATAAATATTCTTCTACATCATCAAAGGTCATGTTAACGTGTGTTGGTGCATCCGCAATAGTCGATATACGTCCATATAAGTCATTAGGTTGTTTGAATATCATCACTACTACTCCTTACATTAATTCAGATACTGTCATTTTCTTCCGATTCATGACGGATCACCTGCTTTCTTTTTTGAGCCCAACCTTATAAGCCTTTAAGTAGAAATTATTTGATAATCTTATGTTAAAAGGTCTGAATATTTCCGAAAATATAAAGTAAAAGAATCTCATCTCACACCTGCCTATCCATTAAAAACTCTTAATCAGTGTATCTAAAGGTGTATAAACCTGTTCTCTCGCATAATTACGGCTTAAATATTCACCGTTTTTGTCTAAATGATCTCTCATGGTTTTTTGTGATTTCGAAACCATTGATCTCCAATGCTTCGCATCATCACTACCAAATTCTTCAGATACCATCAAATTCTTTTTATATTTAACGATTCGCCGTTCTAAGTCTCTTTGCCTTTTTTGAGCTTTGGCAACTAACTTATTTTGTACGGGATCAAACTTTGGTTGATTATTAGTATTTACTCCAGGAATAAAAGGAATATGATCGTGTCTGCAGTTAACGCCTATATGACCTCCTGGTTCGCCATAATCAGCGCCCCAATAAGAATCGTATATACTTTTATAGTCATGTGCTCCTGATGGAATTTCACTAGGCAACCTTAAATCAACTACTTGCCCCTGAATTTTTGAACAGGCGTCTCTGGCTCCCATATGTGAAGTAACAACAACAGTGTGAACATCAAATTCTTCCATTCGTTCTTTTTTAACGGCATTATAGGTATTTCCTAACGTGGATTTCATCACAGTTCTTGTGTAGCGCTCTAGGCTCCAAGTATGACCGCCTTTATCAACAAAAGCACTTCGAACACCTCTTTGAGCCATTTCTTGAACAGCTTTTTTAACAGCCTCTTCCTGTGTATAGATTCCAGTATTAAATAATGCACTTCCTCGATTTAAGATGTCTGTATATTCACGAGTAACCAGACTGTCCGCGCCATAATTTGTTGAAACGAGTGTTTGATTAACGAGGTTCTCAACGCCGCTCCATGCTTGGTTATAGAAACCACGCATTACATCATCTAATCGATTAGGAATAGAAATGTTCTCCATGTTTAGTGGTTTATCAACGGACTCAACAGCTCCTAGCTCTGCTTCTTCAAATCGCCTTTGAATTTCTTCTTGGGCTACCGGAGTAACTTCTGCCAGCATTTCGGCGACTTCTCTATTCAGAAGCCTCAAATCTCTTAGGTGTTCCAGCTGCCATTGAGCAACCGATTCAATACCTGATTTCTTAATGAGCTCTATAATTAAGCGTATTATTTCGCCTTCTAAACTTTGATAGATATGGGCGATCTGAGAAGACCATATATCCAATTGGTGAGGTGTGATAGGTGCCATTTACATCACTCCATTTCACCAAATAAATTCATTTCTTGCTCATTTTCTTGTTCCATAGGGTCCTGACCCATTTGCTCATTAAAAATCGCTTTGACCCATTGAATCGCTTCTTTTTCACTCACTTTAAATAACTGTTCAATCGCCTTAAATTTCGGCATAAGCTCCATTGTTGTCGCTTTACCATAATACTCAAGTTTTGCTTCTTGTGATTGGAATACTCCATCATCAAAATCAATTCGAATATCTAATTTACGAGGTTTCGCAAATAAATTGACAGAGTGAGCTAATTCAAAGATGCTAATAATCAATTCCTTTAGTGCTTCTTCGACAATTAATACGTTATCAGATCTAGTTGAATAAGTTTCCGAATTCTCAGAAATAATCTCTGTAGCCGTCTTTACGGACTGACCATCAAAAGAGAATGTACCGGAACTAAAACCTGTCTGAATTTCAATGATACGTAAGATGAAATTAATTGTTTCGATGTACTCTTGTGACCTTAAATCAGGCGAGAAGTCCTCTAAAAACGGCTCGTCTGTACGTAATTTCCGGTATAAATCCGTATCCGTTTCAAACACTTTTTTCGGTCGGCCATTTATCATTTTAGTCCTGAAAAACATTTCTGAACCAATAACTTTTCGGCTAGCTTTCTCAACTTCCCACATAAATTCATCATATTTTTCATTAATATCTTTAATTTGTCGTTTTGAGTTATCAATAATCCCCAAAGATAGCGGACTGTGTAAGTTCTTATTGTTCTTGCCGGCCAATTTAATGTGTACGAACAAAGGTCGTGTAAAGTTTTTAAGAACGGATCTGTTTTGCAAGTTTTTATATTTATTTAAGGACTTCAAGTTAACTCTGTAACCCACCTTGTCCCTATCTTCTGATCGGTATAATTCATTTTCGATCACATAATTTCCGTTTTCCCACAGGTGAAACTCTAGCAACGTGTAAAATACTTTTTTGTCGCCCTCGGCTATTGTTGTGGTTGTTTCAAATACCATTTCAGAAATGTCGTTAGACGTTGAATTGAGAGGGAAGAAAGAACCTGCTCTAGCATAAGAAATCTTAATTTGATTTAAACCAGGGTCATAATAAGGCCTTAACACTAGACCACCTATTGCATAACCCGCCTCCAACTCTTCGCCGAAATTCTTCCGAAACTTTGTGTGATCAAATATTTCATTAATAAATTCATCAGCTTTTTTATCATCATTTATTCCAATATCGACGCCTTCATTAAACACAAGTTTACTCATTTTTCGTCCTAATATTTTAGGCATATTTAGAGAGTGAAAGTCACGCTCTTTCTGAGTACCTTCAAAATCTATATAATTAACTTTCCCGTATTCTGATTTATAATGTTTAATATTATCACGGATGCGTTCATGCTCTCCTTTATCGATTGCGATACGAGGATGCTCTGTTATATCCTTCAATTCTTCTACCATTCCTAACATTACACCGCCTTTCTTAAACCAATTTTTAATTTTCTCGAACACTTAACCACCTCGCTTACTTAATGTAGTAGTTGTAGAAATAGTTTCCGCCATAACGTAACTCATCTGCAGCGTGGTTATCTATATCAACAGGAATTCCGTTGTCATTTCTCACGTACATTCCTAATTCTTTTATTAAATTATAATGATCATATTCGCCATCAATGTCGTATAAATAAAGCTGCTGATTATTGAACAAGTTTTGTACTCTTTCAATACCGGTTTCAATACCACCGCCTCTTCTCTTGGCGTCAGAAGCATTGTTGTCAGCTTTGTCTGTTTCAATGCCAACTAAATGTAACTCTTCTCTTAACGATTTAGCTGCCGGATCCACAAAAAAATAATTCCAATAAGGGAACTCTGGCCACTCGTTATAACACCATTCAAGAAATATTTTAATTTCTCGTGCATAAACACTCATAGCCTTTACTCCTGTATCAACTCCCGAATGATAGTAGTTAGCCATTCTATATAGATAATAATTACCCTCATCAAATGTGACGGCCCAAAATGCACAAGTTGTTGCGTCAGATTGGCCGGCATCAGTTGTAAAGAACGTCTCCAGAACATGGCCTTTAATTTTCTTGGTCATATGTTTGTCCTGATCAAACATGCTATAGATAACACCTTGGGGCATCACTCGTTGACCTAACCAGTCACGCCTATAAAGATAATCACTAACAATTAATTCATCATGTAATTGCTGTTTTCGATCTTTTGAAAGTATAGGGTTGTCATTCGGCGTCCAATGCCTGAATTTAAGTGTTCCGGCATTCTCAAATCTTTCTAAACGTTCTAAGTTCGGATGATTTGGAGCCGGTGGGTTTTGCTCCCCTAAATGATAACGCCATTTAGCAGCAAACGTACGTCTGAATGCCTCTTCAATGAATTCGCCATTCAACATATCTAGCTCTAAAAAAACGACTGAACCAAGCGAAATACCACGAATAGAACCGACAGAGTTAACTTTTCCTCCACCTTTGTAGTAAATTTTCTTTTCTTTACTTTTGTCGCCATCTGGAGAATGCAATAATAAATGGTCCCCATGATCATCATGCCGTAAAGTAGACACACCATTGAATATATGGATCAAACCAAGTCCATCACCGTCCATAAACATGCGGAAAGCTTGTTCCTGATTATAAGCGCTGACTAGATGGTTTTGATCGGGACTGTTTGCATAGAAATAAGCCATTTTATAAATATCAGCGGTTGTTTTCCCACTTCTGGGAGTCCCCTCATTCAATTCAAACGTTATTCCTTTTAAGTTTTGTTTAATTGTTTCTTTTTGCTTATTGCTAAATTCAATCTTCATCTTCATTCACCACATCAACAAGCGATTGTAATAACTCGAAGCCTTTACCAGTAGCTTGTAACTTATCTGCTTCAGATTTGATAATATCGGCTTGAGCTTTCGCTTTCTTGAGCTCTGCATTCATTCTTTCGATCTCTAATTTACGAGAATCATTTTCGTCAGCCATAGCCACATATTGCTTTATTAAATTTGATAAAGTAGATATAGCTCTAGACTGAGCATTCATAAAAGCTTCTTGTTTCTGGTAAGCCATATGCCATTCTCTTTTTTCTTCAACTCTTACTGGATTACCTGTGTTATCTTGGAGCATTGGATCTGTTTTTATAGAAGTTACGTTATTAATATCATCATAAGAATCCGTCACATGCATTATTTTTTGAGCTCTAATAATTGCTGTATATTGAATCAGTATATTTTCCCAAATCATATCAGCAGGTGACTTCTGGGACAGCTCCCTAATAATCTCTAGTGAGTCTTCTGGTAACCAATTGGCGAACAAGCCATGTGACACAGCATTTTTATTGCCTTTAGGAGCAGAGCCACCAGTGTTTCCTTTAGCGTTTTGGTTACCTTTAGGAGCTCCGCGTCCGTCTTCTTTCGGTGCGTCATGTGTTGCATCATTTGTTGCAACGCCTTGTTGCCACCCTTCACGGTTTTTCCGACTGCGTAAAGTTGAATATTTAACATCATGTTTTTCTGCTAAATCCTTCATAGTTACTTTACTTGTTTCAAATTCTTTCCTTATTTTCTTCCAATCCGTCACATAGGTTCACCCACCTCCATTATTTGAGTTTGTTTTGTAATTTAATGCATAAAAAAGGACCTCCGAAGAGGTCTAATATTATTTATAAATTTAAAATTTAATGCTTGTGTCTTGGTTATGTTTAATTTCTGTCCCACCACCTACTCCACACTTTGGACATTTAGCTGTATAATGAGTAGAATAAAGCTCTACTATAAATTGCATTCTGATAAACTTCTCTTCATCATCTAAACACTTTGGACAATATATTTCATTTTCGTTATCTTCATTCACATAAGCATTGTTTTTCCAAACAAGTTGCGATTTTTTTATTAGGTTATTTTTAAGTTGCTCATTTTCTAAACGTAATTCTCTATTTTCCTCAAATAAGTCGTATACTTCTAGTTGAATGTCTTTCAATAAACTAACCGTACGAGTGTCGTTTGCACCGCTAGCAAAGTTTCTTGCGTCTTTCAGCATTTCTTTCACATTTGTGTACGCCATCTATAAACTCCTTTTCTTTTTAGTATACAACAAAAAACCGCCTCTTTCTAAGAGACGGTAATATATAAAGGAGGTAGATCATGTCGCAATCAATAGTCGTTCATCTATTCATCGCACTTATAGTATATAACATTTAAGGTCAGAAGTGTCTCGCACTTTTATCGCAACTTTATCGCACTTTAGTCAGATTTTTCACGTTTATAATCAAACACCATTAATTCTCCACCGTTATAAGCTTCTGCAAACTCTAGCTGCGCCTTACTTAGCTCTCGATAATATGTATCCTTACTAATGTTTTGACTAGTGTAAATTTGATAGTCGAACAAATTATCCTCGGACATATATTTTAAATGGATTCTATTTCTAGAGTTTGCAGAAAGGCTTTTAAAAGCTCTCTCTATCTCCTTTAATATACCTTGAGCTTCAGTCATTAAATTCACTTTGGCGCTTGTGCTATCTGAAGTTAATCCTGTTTCTGAACGAGGAGTTAACGAGTACGTCGACGTTATCTTTGGCGTGTAAGAGCCAGCAAGCCGCTTTATATTATGATACCTAGATAATAGATTATTCACATTGGTTTTTGTTATTTCTTCATGCACTTCTTCAAACAACATGCTAGCATCCCCTTTTAATATTCTTTCATTTCTTCCCAACTCTTTTTCCAGAAAAATCTTAGATCAAAACGTTCGATAAAATGCTCGGACGGCTCTATCGGATAGCCATATAAACAACTTCCGTCACCTAGTATAAATAATTTATTCCACGGCGGCCTTTGGTCACTTGTGTACCAATAATATAAAGTTGATTGTTCAGACATTTATCCACCTCACTTATAAATTTTCCCTGTTTCATCGTCTTTGATAACTACTCGTTTTGTTAAGCTAAGTCTGCGACTTTTAAGCAAGTGTTTAATTTCAAATACTGCATCTCTTACGTTTTTATCTCTTTCACGTTCATATTTACCGTCTTGCTCAATTGCAGCCTTTGCAGTTGGATCATAATAACCTGAGCCGTTTCTCCAGTATTCACTCATATTTCCCTCACATTTCTATGTGTTCAAAGCCACGGCCTTTTTTCTTAGCCAGTATCAGTGGAATGTTGTAACGTTTCATGAACATCTTAGCTTTCAGTTTAAATACTTGGGTTTTCATGCCTTTCACATCAACCACTTTTTTTGACCCATCATTTTCTGTAATAACAAAATCTGGAATATAAGCGATCGCTCTAACCGCCTTTTTGTCGTCACTGGGATGCTTAAACTTATCCATGAGCGTGAACCTTACCTGCATATCAAATCCTTGAATTTCGCCTGATTTCTTTAGTATTTTGAGGTAATTATAATAAGCAGCTTCTGCCTTGCTATCAAAAGTGATTCCGTCAATGGTGACTTTTCGATTCTTATATTTCCTACTCATCACTGGCATCATCTTCCATTTGATCCATGTAGTACTCTCTTTCATTATGCATATAAATCTGTTTCAAAGTATCATTGCTAATATAGAGCTGTTCTCTTGTATCATTGAGTTCTTGCTGGAGTTCTCGAATCGTTTGTTGTTGTGAGACAACATACCCTCCAGCGATTCCTACAGTAAGAGCTAAAATGATAAGAAGGAGGTACTTTTTCCATTTATTTTTCATTTTTCCACTTCCTTTATTCCCATTCCCAATACCTCTTCAAAACGTTTTGCTGCTTTCATATAATCATAAATTACTGTAGCTACTGTTTCTGGTTCAACTTCAAGTTCTGTGTCGTTTAATGGATTCCTTCCAAGCACTAATCCTTCAACTTTACTTTGTAGATCTGAAGTACTTATCGGCAACGTTTCTGCAATTTTGCTATACGCTTGCTCTCTTGTGATTTCTGGTTCCTCTAATCGATCAACTATATCAATTACAGCATTTAAACTTACTGCTTCCTTTTCACTATGCATAATAAATGGATTTGCCAAGGCGTACCTTTTAAGTTTATAAATTTCATTTTTAAGTTCTTCTTTGTTGAGTTTTTTATTCATTTTCCCTTCTCCTCATCCAATCTAATTCCTGTTTCTTCTTCAAGTTGTTTTGCAATGTCCGGTAAACTCACATAATCTTTATTAAAAGCATCGAGCAACTCTGCATACTGTTCCATAAATTCTCTTAAGCGTTTCTCTCCGAATCCATATTTAGTTCTTAATATCCAAATGGGGAACAAATGTGTAATTTTGACCGCTGTATCTGTGGCGTTTCGCTTTACTTTTTCGAGTTCCTTAACCGTCATGGTAATCTTTTGTTTGTTACGCTGTTTTTTAGTTAATTTCATAGCTATCCCTCACAATCAAAATGGGAGATCGTCATCTGATATGTCTGTTGCATCAGCATTCGGATTATACGAATCGTTATTTGACGTGAACTGTTCCCCTGAATTTCCTTGAGATTGTCCTTGATAGTTATTGCTTTGTCCCATATTCGATTGACCTTGTCTATTTGAACTCTTTGATTCTAAAAACGTTAGATTATCAACTACTACTTCGGTAATATAGATAGTCTTTCCATCATTGTCCTGGTAATTTCTTGTTTGGATACGTCCTTCAACACCTATCAAACTGCCCTTATTCAAGTTTTCGGAAATAATCTCTGCTGTTTTTCTCCATGCCTGGCAATTTATAAAATCTGCTTCTCTTTCTCCGTTAGCATTTTTAAAGCTGCGATTAACGGCTAACCTAAAATTTACTACTGCAATTCCGTTCCCTGTATAATTAAGCTCAGGATCGCGTGTTAAACGACCCGTGAGCGCTACTGTATTAATCATTTTCTTGTCCCCTTCTCCTTTGATCGACTACCTTTTGTAATTCTTTTCGCCTAGTTTCCCAATCTATAGATTCAGGCACTCCTTGATCATCCTCTTTTTTCTCAGCGTTATAGTCTTCTTTTGCCCAATCCGGCAAAGTCTCATGTTTTCTTGCTTTTTTATTATTAAATTGACTCTTATTTTTTACTTTATTTCTATTTTTTGTATATTCTCTAGCCTGTTCAATGGTTTCAACATTATTGTCTTCCCATTCTTTAAGAACTGCCTCAATGAAGTTAATAGCCCTACCTTTGATTACAGAATTAACACCAGCTATTTTAATTGCAGCAACTACTAACTCATCGCTATATCTTTCAGACAATTCAACTAAGACTTCTTTTTGTACAAGGTTTGGAAACATCCATAATTTTTCCCAAGCCCCAAAGACATTTTTAGAAGGTAATTTTTCACCACTGCTACCACCGTTTTTTTCTTTTCCCTCTGTTGTAGTAGTATTTATCTCTTTCTTATCTTCTCTCTTCTTCTCTTCTTCTATTCTAGTCTTATCTGTTGCGTTACTAGACGTTAACGTAACGTTACTCCCCTTGTTATTGTCGTTGAGCGATCCTTGGTCATTAGTAACGTTCTTATTTATTTTTGTAACGTCTGGTAACGTTACATTACTGTTACTTCTTTCTTCGATGATCATCACATATTTCTCTAATTTATCCACTTTGTGCGGAACATTTTCATCATTTGGATCATATCCTAGATGCTCCAATTTTTTCCTTAGATCAAACCTTTTTTTACGTTCTCGATTCTGTTTTCTGATTCGCTCCATGCCATCAATATTTTGATGTTTTTCCCAATTTAAAACGTCAATCGTTCCGTCTTTATTAACCTCTATCATTCCGAATTGTTGCAAAGTCTGTAGTGCCACTCTCATAATATTCAGCGAATGGCCTAAAATAGTTGCTAACATTTCATCGGTATAAGCTAGATTTTGTCCCATATAAACTAAACCGCCATCATTATTTTTTCCTGCTAAACACAGAATTTGTACCCAGATAATAATGATTGAGTCACCTTCAGGCATCGTACGAATAAGCTTTATCTTTTCATCATCAAACATATTTACGGACAACTTTATCCATTTTATTTCTGCCATTACATTCCTCTCCTAGCCCTAACGTAGGGCTTATGCCCTACGCTAGTACAAATGTATTTTCAATGCCTTTTAAATTTTCAGATAGATATTCTTTAACTAGTCGCACTGCTTGGATCTTCCAAAATCCACCATCGGCTTCAAATAATGCTAGATTTGCGTTCTTATCCAGTCTCAATATAAAATCACTTTCAGGTTGTTTTACCTCTAAAAATGTACGATAAGGAGCCAGTTTTACTGGGTTAGGAGCCTTTGCTTTTGCTCGACTTGCGACACCTTGTTTAACTGTCGTAATTTGAGAAACTCCATCATCTTCAATATCTGCTCCATCTTCGAATACCAACTTTGAAGCAAAATCAATGGTGTTTTCGCGGTCATATTGATTTAAAAATTTTGATTGCATCATGATATTAAATTCATCTGCTGACATAAACTGTCCAAACGAAAGTTTTGGTAAATCTGCTTCTATAGTGATTAATAATGTACGTTTTTTTAGTTCGTCATCTTCGGTATAGACATAAACTTCACGAGGGTTGTCGACAACAATCATGGTGCGCTGTTCTGCGATTTTATTGATATTGTTCTTATAATAGTCAATTAGGCTATCTAGCGTAGTTAGATATAGTCTTTCTGGATATTTTTTCGGATCTAATTCTCTTAAGTTATGACTACCAGCGTCGTAATATTGCTTTCCATCTACTTCGATTGTCTTCTCTTCCCGTTCTGATAATTCAACTGCATACTGTAATGCCTCTTTTATATTCTCTGTCATTTTTTATTCTCCTTTAGTTTGAATTTCTTTTTTTATTGAAATCTATAATGTTACCTTCATCGTCGATTTGATCGCCTACATCTGTCTTAAGGTCTCCGTCATCATCAATATATGTTTGTCCAGGTGCGTGTGACTTGAGTTCTCTAGCCTCAATAAAGCCAGTATCCATGTTTCTGCCTGCCAACATCGTTGTACCTATTGATACCTGTGGCGCTAGTGTAGATTTAACTTGTGCATCAAGTGATAGTACTTGTCTATTTTCATCAGGAATAAAATCAATCGTAATTGTTAATTTCCGTTTTTTTGTTGCGTCTGTATCTAAATCAAGAACGTTGCTCATTATTCGTTCAACTTCTTTTTCAATCTTTTCTTGTACTGCTCCCTCTTGTAGTTCTGCAATATTAAAATCTATGTGTTTCTCCATTGTTCCCTCTCCTTTATTCTGCGATATATGTTGGTATTCCAGTTGTCATTTCAATTTCTTTTATAAACTGTTCTTTATTACTGTTTCTATCACTTAAATGTACCAGGTGAATTTCTTCTGCTTTCGATAAATCGTTAGCTCCAAAGAAACTAATTAAGTTATTTAATTCAAAGTGACTTTTTAGAATTCTTTTGTACTGACCTTTATCTATAAAGCCTTGCTCTACATTGTTCATTAGGATGTCTATTGAGTAATTACATTCGATCAAAAAATGTGTAATCCCCTTGAATTTGTAGCGGATATAGTAAGTGTCTGTAGCAAACAATACCTTCTTGCCGCTTGGCGTTTGAATTAAGAATCCAGCAGGCTCCGCGACATCATGCTCTACTTTAAAGGCTAGAATTTTCCAATCTTTAACAGTAAATTGCTGCAGATATTCGTGTGCCTTTACTCTGTAATTTGCTACATCTTTTAAATTATCAGCCGTGCCTTGTGTACAATAAATGCTAAAGGATCCTCGCTTTAAATAGTCTTTTGCATACTTTGAATGGTCCATGTGCTCATGTGTGATAAGCAAAGCGTCAACCTTGCTCCAATCTAGCTTCATATATTTAGGGCTTATTCCAGCTTCTAGCAGGAGGGATCTATCTCCATCGGTTAAGAGATAGCCGTTGCCTGCACTACTAGAGCCGAACGTTGTAATCCGGACCATATTAATAACCTGGATCTAAATCAGCCAAGCTATCGTCCGTTGTGTTCTCTTTAGTTGTCACTGGCGTAGGTTCTGGCTTTGTTTCGTCAAAATCAATAAATTCTTTATTTGCATTCTCGCTTACATCTCTTCTAACCTGTGATTCAGTATCTTCCTGTTCTGGCTCTTCATCTGCTAAGATAGCTTGTTGCATCTCAGTGCTTAAGATCCCCCAACGACTTAACATACTTCTTAATACAGTCTTTTGGGCCATAGCGTCATAATTAGATGCCCATACACCAGATAATTTTTGTTTGTTTTTTCCTTTATTATTTTGAATACGATGATCCTCGATCTGTTCCTTTGTCCAATAGACAGTCTTTTCGAAACCATTGAGTAATTGAAAATAACCGAAATATCCAACAACTTCATCGCTTTCTTTTCCTTGAGGATCAAATTCTAATTCCTCTTTAAATGGGTTCCAGCTCTTTAACTGTCCTTCATAGACGTTCCCAACATTAATTGAACGGTACTGGCCACTGCGTTGAGCTAGCTGGATATAACCTTTATAACCAAGAACAAATTGAGCTTTCTTTTCCCAATTATTTGTCTGTTTGTTTTTAGTGTTAAAAGGAATTAAGTAGACAAATCCAAACTGTTTTTCAATTGGTAAGCTTAGCTGCGCTGCTTGTAAAGCTCCAGAAATGATTGACATTGGATCAGCATCATTTAGCTGAGGATCGTTGCTTGCTAAAGTGATTAAACTAGATGCAAATTGTGACGATCTATCTTTTAGCACATTATTTAATTGATTTTGAATTGCCGGCGTTTTTAATAGCCCTTTTAAGCCGTTTCCGCCGTTATTATTTACTAATTGATTATTTGTCATTTTTATTCTCCTCTTCGTTTTTACATTCTTCACATGTTCGTGTATAACCAGACTCCTCGCCATCTATTAATGTTGCGCAAGTCTCACAAAATAACCCATCTATAATTCCGTCTGCTACACTACCCATCTTTATTTTCCTCCTTGTGTTTTATTGCTTGTTCTATCATCCAGCTCCAATCAAAGATCACTTTTGAACTATCTTCAAATTCTATAATTGGCGCACCATTTAAAGTTCGAGACAAGCTTTCCACGCCATATTCGTTCTCTTCTACTTCACCAACGTGCTCACGCATAATAAGGTTGTTCTTATCGAAGTATTTCATTTAAGCCACCTCAACCCGCAAATTCTTATGATTGCTTACAGATAAAGTGATTAGTTGCGTGTCAATCTCCAGTAAATCATTAATACTTTCCGCATTATCTACAAATACAGGTACGTAAGTAGCATAGTAGTCCATCAATGTATTTATGATGTCTAATCCAGCGTTGATTCTCATAGCGTTATTTAATCCGGTAGAGTAATTATTCCCGTCTACAGTAACCTCACAAGTTTCTTTTAAACCACCATTTATTTGTTCTTCGAACAGCTTAAATTTAACTAATTTGAAACGACTGTTAATCGTGTCAGTAAGTAGGTTAACTTTAGTGCGAGTGAACTCTTCTAAAAGATATAAACGTTGCTCTAGTTCACCATATTTAACGCTAAGGTCTTGTTCTTGTTCGATTAGCTCTGTTCTACGTTTGCTTTGTCGTGTATGAAAATCAATCTCGCCTAATTGGTCATTTATTTTGGATAAATAGTCCTTAGCTTTATTAATATCTTGGTTAATTTCATCCACTTCTCCATCAACGTTTGACTGACCAGAATCAATTTGTCTTTGTAATTCAGCAGCCTGATTCTTTATATCATGAGCTTTTTCAGTCTCTACAAAAGGATTTTGTCCTTCACGGACCTTGTTAATTTCACTTTCTATTTCTTTGAGACGGTTAGTTAGTCGTTCTTTATCTTTTTCTTCATCTGCAATAACCTTTAAATCGGTTCTGAGTCCGCTATTTAACTGATCAATTTCATCTTTTAAAGTTTCAATGTGCTTAGCGATTGCAAGCCCTTTTTCTTTATTTTCTTTGAGTTCTAAATCTTTATTCGTATTAAATGCTTCTACTTCTTTTTCGTAGGTATAACGAATATTCAGAAGTTCTGCTTCAGGTAAGTCTTGGCCACAAGTCGGACATGTCGTTCTATGAGCTTCAAAACCCTCCATTTCTCGATCTCGAATCTCATAAAAGTGACTTAAAAGTTTTGCTCTAGAATCCTCAAGTTCTTTAGCCTCTTGTATTTTTCTCGATACAGCACGCTCAACAGTTGAATTATTACCTTTGATCTCTTCCAGAACTGCGTTAGTTTCTCTTACTTCTGTTTCGGTAGTCTCTTTTTCCTTTAAAATATCTTGTAGTTGTTTTTCTAATTCTTCTTTATGATCGAGTTCTAATTCTCTGTAGTATGTTCTCAATTCTGCAATCTCGGTTTTTAACCTAATAACCGAATCAGAATTCTTAACCTCAGCTATCTTGTCTCGTAGCTTTTCAATTTGATTTTCAAAGTTTACTTTATCTTTTAGCAACTCATCTTTATCTAGTTTTGAAATATCCGGGAGTCCTCTATCTACCTCATCAATACGATCAGGAATTGTTTTAATATCTTTATTTATTTGGTTCATCTGCTGCTCCGTGAGTTGTTTTAATTCGTCTGCAGGTCTTTCTTCAATTAACTCTTTTAGCGGCTCTAACTCTTTGTTTTCGGCGATAACGTCAACGTCTGTAACATCACCAACCATGTCAATTAATGTCTGCCTACGTTCTTGCCACTTTAATTTTTCTGGGAAGTAACTTACGTTAGTAAGTAACTTGAACAAATCTTCATCAATCAATGTTGCCAAGAATTCTTCATATTCTTTTTTCTTAATAGTTAAATCGTCAATCTTATAAGTCGTCGTATGCCCATCGAACATTTCAACGGCACTACCACGTTTTTTAGTCCATTTTTCTTTAGTCATTCGAGACAGCTTTGTAGCTTTCCCATCTACTTCGATCTCTGCAATGACTTCTGTTTCAAGATGATTAATTTCATTACCTAGTTTATCTAGCGGCTTCCAATCAAACGTCGCTTGGTCTACACTGTTTTTCCCAAAAAGCACCCATAAAAATGCATCATATAAAGATGTCTTGCCTGTTCCGTTATCACCAAAAACATTGATATCTTGGCCATATGTTTCTAATTCATAGTTTTTAAACCCTTTAAAATTGCGTGCGATTAATTTATTTAATTTTAGATTCATGCTACACTCTCCTTAGGTAAATTTTTCTTTATTGCTGATTAGGACGGCCATCCTGATCAGCTTTTTTTCGTATACACATCTCTGTTTCTGTGTCTCTTTTTTTCAAATCTAATACGGAATACAAAGCTTTAAGCTCTTCATCGATTAGCTGGGCAAGTTGTACGCCTATAATGAAATTAGCCACCTCTTTAAATTCCAGCACTTCAATTTTCAATGTTATTAAAGGTTTCTCTAACACAATATCCCTCCTTTCAATCAAAAAATATATCTATCCAACTTTCGGTTGTATGCTTTTTATCAGCTGCTAAATAGCCGATACCGAACGCTATGAATAACATTGTGAGTAGCATCATCCATTCTCTAACTGTCATTATCATCATCCTTTCCGTCGCTACTTGCAGCTTCTTTTATCCCCTGGATCATTGCGCTACCTACAAATAGCACTAATAAAATTGCACCAGACCATAGTAAAAAATTAATTATTTCCATTTTAATCACTCCTAGATATATACCTTTTCATCAAAATATTTTTTATTTACTTTTCCATTGATCGTTAATTTTCCCATTTCTTCTAATTCATCATTCATTTTTCGAATAATTTCATAAGCTTTTGTTTGTTTAACTCCTAACATCTGCATGACATCATTCACTGTGTAAAACTGAATTTCTTTCGTTTCTTGCATAACTATCACACCTTTCTAAACTCATGAATTTTACTCACTCCAAACTTTATATTTAATTGCCATATCTTTAACGACTGATATATATATTTGTTTTAATCGATGATCTGCTTCAATAATGTCTAACTTGTTTAACCGCTTAACTGTGGTTTTTCCTAACCCTTGTGCAATCATATTTTTCTTACGATTTTCTAAACGAGTATTTAAATTGCATCGAGCTTTAGCTTCCAAACGAACATAGCTTTCATTTGTTATTTCAGAATACTTATCCATACCACCTTGTTTGATTGCTATCTTCCTTAAAATGGTTACCATTTCTTTGCGCCAGTCTTTAGCGTCTAAAGTCATTAGAGCAGAAATATTATCGACTTTGTTCTCCAGTTGTTTTGTTTTGAGCTCATTGTTTGCAACTGTGTGAAATATTTGATTAAACATCTGTAATTCCGGGCTTAACTGTGAGGTATCGGGTCGATTAATGTGGGCTTCCATTTGATTAAACTGCTCAATGTAGGCTAGTTTGAATTCTCTTGCTTTAGACCCCGTAAATCCCATTGCTAAAAATGAAAACCCGTCTCGATTCATGTAGTAAACTTTTTGCTTCCTGCCATATGAATCTGGCTCAGATCCCTTTTTAAACATTGGCCGAAAATTCGACCCATCTTCTTTTAATAACTTTTCGATTGATTCAATAACATGTTTATGTTGTTTTCCAAAATTATCAGCAATATTTCTACTAGTGGTTACAACTTGTTCATTTTCTATAACAATATGAATCTGGGTTTTTATTCGTGTCATTTTCTCATCCTTTCTATGCTTCTTGTTTACCTCGTTCTTTATCGGGAACATTAACTTTAAAAAAAATACCTAATTCATTTTCATTATATCCTAGTATTTCGGCCATCTTAATAAACTCATCTACACCAATAGCAACTATTCCATTTTCACGTTTAGCATAAACTGCTCTATCCTTCCACCCCATTTTTTTGGCCATATCTGCTTGGGACAATCCATTCGCTATTCTTTCTGCTTTTAATCTTTTTAAATCAAACTTCATATTTACACCTCAACTTTCGTTCTCTTTCGGGTACGATTTAATACTAACACCCTCGTTCTTTTTTGTCAACATTATTTTCGATAATAATATCTTTTAGTTAACTTTATAAAACCCATTGTGCTTTTTCGGGAACGATGTTATAATAAGTCTACATTATATGGAGAGGAAGAAAAATGTGAGAACTAATGATGAAGTAATTGAATTAATAAAAGAAATATTAAATCAAAAACAACTGTCTATGAGTGAGTTAGCCAGACGTGTAGATATGGCAAAATCAGCAGTTTCTCGTTACCTTAATAAAACTCGGGAATTCCCATTGAATAGAGCAGAAGATTTTGCAAAGGCGTTGGGCGTTTCCACAGAATATTTATTGGGTGTAAGCCCAATGACAGATCTTGCGTCTATCTACAACCAACTTGAGTCTTCTCGTCAAGCAAAAGTTTACGAGTTTTCTAAGAAAGAATTAGAGGAACAAAACAAAGTTATTAATCTCGGCGACTATAACAAAAAAGATGATGACCCCCGAGTGGATGAGACATTAGAAGGTTACTTATCAGCGGGTACTGGAGAATATTTAAGTGACGCAATTGCAGAACCTATTAGAATTCCGAAGTCCATAATACCTGAACAGCCTTATGATATGATTCTACAAGTAAATGGAGATTCAATGGAGCCAATGTTCGAAAATGGAGAATATGTGTTCATTCATAAAACAAAAGACATTCGAAGTGGGCAAATTGGTGTATTTATTATTGATGGCGAATCATATTTAAAGAAAGTGTATATTAATGATGACCATTTAAGACTTGTATCATTAAATAAAAAATATGAAGATTTAATTTTTGACAGCATCAATGACATACATTTAATTGGTACAGTAGTTATGTGATTAAAGCAAACCTAGGGAACTTATGCTTGTTTCCTAAAAACATAAGGAGGAGTCTATATGAAGTTTTGTCCAGAGTGTGGAAATAATGTTGATGGAGCCAAATTTTGTTCTGAATGTGGTTTTAAAATTGAAGAAAATATTGTTAATACAGAAAGCGAAAAAACAGAACAAAAACCGTTAAAAGGATTAATAAGTCTGCCAAGTTTTGAGGAAAAATTCGGAAGTATAATTAAAAAAACAGTACGAACAGATAAAAATGTAATTTACATCAATAACACAAAAATAAAACTGGCTGACGTTGCTAAAATATACACTGCTGAACCCACTCCATTTAATGCAGGGTACGCATACTTCAGTCATACAGGAAATCCGCCTAAAGATGAAGCGGCAGTAAACGATTTTGGTTTTACATACACAAAGAGACAAAAAGAACTTGTTGATAATTTAATTGTTATTTTGTCTACAATCGACGATCTAGAAATCAGTAAAGACACAAAAAAATTAAGTAATATGCGTTCTGACGCTTTGGAAGCATACAACCAGACAAATAAGGAAAGAAAAGCTGAAAAACAAAAAATAAAGTGTCCAAAATGTAAAAGCACTAATTTGCAGCATGTCGGAAATAAAAAGAAAGGTTTTAGCGTTGGAAAAGCAGTTGGGGGAGCCGTTTTAACTGGTGGAATCGGTACATTAGCTGGTTTCGCTGGAAAAAAAGGAAAAAAAGAAAATTGGATTTGTTTAGATTGCGGAAAAAAATTCGCAAAATAACACAAAAAGCCCCACACCCTACCGCCAAGTAAGAAGTGTGGAGCCTAGACACAAACACCCATCAATAGGGCTATTTGCTATGCCCTATTATATCACAGAATAGGAGCGATTTAAATGCCAGCATATAAAGATGACAAAACAGGAACATGGTACACTAAATTTTACTACAAGACTTATACAGGAAAATCGAAATCAAAGCTTAAAAGAGGTTTTAAACGCAAAAAAGATGCTTTAGCCTGGGAAGATGATTTCAAAGCAAGAAAACAAGGATCTCCCGACATGCCATTTAAAATGTTTTGGGGAGAATACAAAGACGATTTAAGACACGAATTAAAAGAAACAACCTGGGAAGGAAAAATAAATATCGTTGATACAAAAATATTACCATTCTTTCATGACATCCCTTTGAACAAAATTGATACGAGAATAATTCGTAAATGGCAAAATGAAATACAAGGAATGAAAAAGAAGAATGGCGAGCCATATGCTCAAACCTACATTAAGTCTATCAACAATGAGTTGTCGGCTATCGTTAATCACGCTGTTACTTATTACAATTTGCCAAATAATCCTATCCACAAAACTGGAAGCATTGGCGAAAAGAATGCCGAGGAGCAAGAATTTTGGACTTTAGACGAATTTAATCAGTTCATCGAATATTTTACTGATGATCTATTGTATTACACTGTTTACAACTTACTTTATTATACGGGTATCAGACAAGGCGAAATGCTGGCTTTAACCCTAGAAGATTTCGACTTAGATAATTACATGGTATCTATTAATAAGAATTGGGGACGTCGGCTAAAGAAAAATGGCGTAACGACAACTAAAACAAAATCTTCTAATCGTGAAATAGTCTTCCCCCATTTCTTTAAAGGTTTATTATTGAAGTACGTTGAGAGTCTATATGGATATAAATATTACGAAAGATTATTCAGCTATACCAATAAGTCACAATTAAATCGCAAAATAAAAAAAGCAGCCGAGGAAACAGGTGTTAAACCGATTCGAGTGCACGATTTAAGACATTCCCACGCCGCTTATTTAATAGACAAAGATGTTAATATGAAAGCTTTACAGCACAGACTAGGCCATAAACGATTTGAAACAACTTACAACACATACGGCCATTTATACCCAAATAAACAAGAAGAAGTAATGAGCTTATTGAACGATGACGAAGACGACTAAAAAACAAAGTAGTATCAAAATAGTATCAACGACTTTTATTAATGTGATAGTGGTGGGGATAGTTTAAGCTTTGCAACTATTCCCACTCTACGGTTGCTGGCGGTTTTCCGGTGATGTCGTAAACAACGCGGTTGATTCCGTCCACTTCGTTGGTGATTCGTTTGGATATTTTTCCAAGCAAGTCTAAAGGAATCTTCGCCCAGTCGGCAGTGACTCCATCGACCGAGGTAATGGCACGGATGCCGATCGTGTAATCATACGTCCGTTTATCATCAGTAACGCCCACGGTTTTAAAACCAGGTAAAACGGTGAAGTATTGCCAGATATCCCGTTCCAGGCCGGCATTTTTAATTTCTTCCCGTAAAATTGCATCACTTTCGCGAACGACTTCTAACTTCTCTGGGGTAATTTCACCAAGGACGCGTACAGCTAAGCCGGGTCCTGGGAAGGGTTGACGCCAGACTAAATCGGCCGGCATTCCTAATTCTTCGCCTAATGCACGCACTTCATCTTTAAATAAAGTGTTCATCGGTTCGATCAGCTCAAATTCTAAATCTTCTGGCAGACCACCGACGTTATGGTGTGATTTGATGGTTTCAGCGGTCTCTGTACCACTTTCAATCACATCTGTGTACAGTGTGCCTTGTGCTAGGAATTCAACCCCATCTAATTTACGCGCTTCATCGCTAAACACTTCAATAAATTCATTCCCGATAATTTTACGTTTTTCTTCCGGATCGCTGACTCCTTCTAATTTAGAAAGGTAACGTTCACTTGCTTCTACATGCACAATATTTAAACCAAATTTACCGGATAAGCTTTTCATCACTTCTTCTGCTTCATTTTTACGCAGTAAGCCATGGTCAACAAAAATACAAACTAACTGGTCGCCGATTGCTTGGTTTAATAAAACACCGGTCACGGATGAATCCACGCCGCCTGATAGACCTAAAAGGACTTTTTTGTCCCCCACCTGTTCGCGGATTTTCTCCACTTCTAAATCAATAAACTGACCCATGTCCCAGTCGGCTTTAAAACCACAGATTTCTAAGGCAAAGTTTTCGATCATCTGTTTGCCCTTTTCTGTTTGGTCAACTTCTGGATGAAATTGAATCCCGTAGAAATTCTTTTCTTTATTGAAAATAACGGCATGCTCATCATGCGCCGCTTCCCCTACCACTTCAAAACCAGTCGGTAAAGCGGTGATCTGATCACTCACACTTTGCCAAACTTTTTCTTCCGTATTTAAACCTTTAAATAAAGGCAGATCTTCTTTTAATAATTTCAACGTCGTCACTTCTGTTTCACTGTGAGTAGCTGCTGTAATTTCTCCCCCTAATTGCTGGGTCATTAATTGCGCGCCATAGTCGATAGCCAAAATCGGCAAACCTAATTCATAGATTTCTGGATCCACTTTAAAAGCATTGTCCTCTAAAACACGACGGGGTCCGCCGGTAAAGATCAGTCCTTGGACGTTATTCTCTTTTAAAGTAGCCGGCGAAACCGTGTAAGGATAGAGTTCAGAATAAACGCCTAGCTCGCGTACTTTACGAGCAATCAGCTGATTAAACTGACTCCCAAAATCAATTACAGCTAACGTTGGCACATTTTTTGTTGGTGAATTTTCCATTGAATAAAGACCTCCATTGTTCTTTCTTAATGTTTTCGAAGTAATATTTGATCGATATAATGATCCGTTGTCTTATGTAAAATAACATCCGCTCGGAACCGCGTAGGTAAAATATTATCTAGCAGATTGCGCAGATTGACTTCTTTCCAAATCCTTTTCGCATAATCAAATGCTTTTTCACGTTCAACATCCGCAAAAATATTATAAAAGTTTTTTGGATCTCTAAAAGCGGTATCGATCAGAATCCCAAAACGTTGTAAGTACCATTTTTCAATCTTATTTGGTTCTGCATCTACATAAAAACTGAAATCAAAAAAGTCGCTCGCATATATTTTTTCGTTCGCAGGCAATTGCAAAGTATTGATCCCTTCGACAATTAAAATATCTGGCCGACCGATCACTTCATACTCGCCCTCTACAATATTATAAATGTCATGCGAATATTTGGGAACCTTAATATTCGGTTTCCCACTTTTAACATCGCCCATAAAAGTAATTAAACGATGCATATCATAACTCTCTGGGAACCCTTTACGTTCCATCAATCCCTTTTCTTTCAGGACTTCATTCGGATATAAGAAACCATCCGTCGTAATTAAATCAACTTTTTTATCTTTATAATATTGTGCCAAAATGGTCTGAAGCAGTCTAGCCAGCGTACTTTTTCCCACCGCCACGCTTCCTGTAATACCAATCACATAAGGAGCACTTTGTGGTGGTGCGCCTAATAGGTTTTTCAATTCAAGTTGTTGTTTTTCATAATTTTGGATAAAAATATCTAAGATCGACGCGAGCGGTACATAGATTTCACGTACGTCGGTTAAAGATACCGTATCATTTAAAGCACTCAGTTCTTCTAGCTCGTCATCCGTCATTGAAAAATGTTCGGCTGTATTCAACGTTGTCCAGTCTTCCCGATCGAATATATAGAAAGTATTCGATTTTTCCATGTTTTTCCTCCCCGTCCCCAATAATAACCTTTTATAGTGTAACAAAAAAAGCCGCGAATAAATATATTGTAGGACTTTTTCTTGCATTCTTAAATGATTTTTAAGGATATTATGATAATATGGTAGAATATGAGTGTAAATAAAATATTAAAGAAAAAATAGGGAGGTAAATATGGAGGTTCTATCAAATACAGCATCTGGAAGAGCCCATGGAAAAATCATTTTAATCGGTGAACATTCCGTGGTACATGATGAACCAGCAATTGCTATTCCATTTACTTCTGCAAATGTTGAAGTAACCGTTGAACGAATCGATGGCGAGAGTACGATGGAAAGTATTTATCACACCGGTAAAGTTTCAGAAGCCCCAGCTGTTTTAAACAATTTAATTAAAACCTTGCACGCCGTATGTGATTACTTTTCGCTCTCAGCGGATCATCTACACATTACAATCGAAAGTGACATCCCGGCGGAACGTGGGATGGGATCGAGTGCAGCGGTTGCCACCGCTTTAGTTCGAGCACTATTTAATTATTTTGATGAAGAGTTGCCGGATGAATTGTTGTACCAATTTGTTTCCATTTCTGAAAAAATTGCCCACGGAAACCCGAGCGGCTTAGATGCGAAAGTAGTCAGTTCAAATGAATCTATTTTTTATGTAAAAAATAAAAAAGCAGAATTTTTCAATATTGAACTACCCGGCTATTTAGTGGTGGCCGACACAGGGCAACAAGGCGAAACCGTTGAAGCTGTCGCTGATGTTGGCAAATTAGTGGCGGATCCTAAAAAAGAGGGCCGAAATCTTATTGAAGAGCTTGGCCAATTAACCAATAAAGCCCGCAAGTTTATTGAAATGAAAGACCTCGCCCATTTAGGGGAGATTCTTGAAAAAGCACAAAATAAACTAAATAAATTAACAGTTAGTAATAAAAAATTAGATTTACTGATCGAAACAGCGAAAGCTAACGGTGCCTTAGGAGCAAAATTAACTGGCGGTGGGCGCGGAGGTTGTATCATTGCGCTTGTCGATCAGATCGAACGCGCAGAAGATTTAACGAAAGCTTTGCTGCAAGCTGGGGCCACTAAAACTTGGATTCATCCTTTAGGAGCGAATATAGATGTTGAATAAAGAATCAAAATGGGTGCGAGCATACACCAATATTGCTTTTATAAAATATTGGGGCAAGAAAGATGAAACGTTCATCTTGCCTCAAAATAATTCTCTTTCTTTAACGTTAGATGCTTTTTATACTGAAACCAAAGTCACTTTTGACTCCGAATTAAAAGCAGATGTCTTGTGGCTAGATCATGTAGAACAAGATGAAAAAGCTTTAAAGAAAGCGCAAGTTATTTTAGATATTGTCCGCCAAAAAGCCGGGCTTGAGGATTGTGCTAAGATTGAGTCCATTAATCATGTACCGACAGCCGCTGGATTAGCCTCTTCTGCTTCCGGACTCGCCGCTTTAGCTGGAGCCGCAAGCTTAGCTGCTGGTCTTGATTTGTCGAAAACAGAATTATCGCGCTTGGCTCGACGTGGATCAGGTTCTGCTTCTCGCAGTATTTATGGCGGTTTTGCTGAATGGCAACAAGGGACTTCAGATGCGGACTCTTTTGCGGTTCCGATTGATGACGCCGATTGGGATATCGGGATGATCTTTATTATTGTTGAAGATGCCCAAAAAGAAATCTCGAGTACCGAAGGCATGCGCCGAGTCGTTGAGACCTCCCCTTATTATGAAGGCTGGTTGGCTTCAACTGCAACCGATCTCGCTGCGATTAAGACAGCGATCGCTGAACAAGATCTTGCCCAAGTGGGCGAAATTTCTGAGCGTAGTGCTTTAAAAATGCATGCCCTCAACTTAAGTGCTCACCCGCCTTTCAATTATTGGACCCCAGAAACGATCAAGGCGATGCAAAAAGTCGAAGACTTACGCGCCCAAGGTTATCCTGTTTACTTAACAATGGATGCGGGACCGAACGTGAAGCTCATCTGTAAAGCTTCGCAAATGGAAGAATTGAAAAATATTCTGCTACAAGATTATCACGCGGATCAATTAGTGCTGGCGAAACCGGGTCCAGGTCTTCAAGTGTTAGAAGATGAGCAGGAATAAGGAGAATTTAATGTGAGAGAAGTAAAGACAAAAGCCCCTGGAAAACTGTATATTGCTGGTGAGTATGCTGTGGTTGAACCGGGTTATTCCGCGATTTTAACAGCGGTTGATTTGTTTATTCATTTATCCCTAACAGAAGCTGAAGGGCCAGGGGGAACAATTTATTCAGCCGGTTTTACGGACCAGCCTGCAAAATGGCAACGAATAAAAAACGAGATCCAACTCAACACACCCGCTCCTGCACTTCACTATGTGTTAGCTGCGATCCAAACAACGGAAGCTTATGTAACAGATCTAGGGGTGCCTTTAAAAACTTATCATCTTCACCTCAAGAGTGAATTGGATAATGATGCGGGCTATAAATTAGGTGTAGGCTCTTCCGGTGCTGTCACTGTGGCTGTTGTTCGTGGTTTGTTGAAATTTTATAATCAAGCCTTCACCGACGAACTTGTTTATAAATTAAGTGTTCTCGCCCAGCTTCAATTGGGTGTCAACAGTTCTTTTGGAGACTTAGCGGCTATTACTTATACGGGTTGGATTAAATATACGAGTTTTGAGCGTGAGACCGTCCGTGCTTTTTTTGAAAAGCATTCCGTAAAAGAAACCGTGGAAACTATCTGGCCTAAGCTAACAATTGAACGTTTAGCGATCCCTGAGGCAATCAACTTTTTAATCGGTTGGACCGGCCGTCCGGCTTCCAGTGATCAGCTAGTGGGCGCTGTTCAAGAAAAGAAACAACAAAGTCACCAGCAATACCAATATTTTCTCCAGGAAAGCCAAACAGCCGTCGACCAGTTAGCTGCTGCCTTAACTCAACAAAATACAGAAGCAATGGCCGCAGCGATCCATAAAAATCGCTGTGCTTTAGTTCAAATGGGTCAAGAAACAAATGTCCAAATTGAAACCCCGCTACTCACAAATCTGTGCGAAATCGCGCAACATCATGGAGGAGCGGCCAAAACTTCCGGAGCCGGTGGTGGTGACTCGGGGATTGCTTTTATCTTCAATGAAAAGAAAATTGCTGCCGTCATTTCCGACTGGCAAGCGGCAGGGATTACACACTTACCCCTGACTATTTACCAAAAATCAATTACTACATAATGGAGGCTATGCATGTCAAAACAAATAAATCGTAAAAACGAACACGTCTCTCTTTCGGAAAACTTTTATAAAGATGGAGATTCTGCCTTTAAAGATGTTCATTTTATGCATCACTCTTTTCCACAGATGGATGTTACGGAGGTTGATCTATCAACCCATTTAGGCCCTTTATCATTCTCTCTCCCCTTCTTCATTAATGCCATGACGGGCGGTAGCGATTGGACCGGGAAACTGAATCAAAAATTAGCAATCGTTGCGCATGAGACCGGCTTAGCAATAGCGACGGGCTCTATCAGTGCGGGCCTAAAAAATCCAGAAGTCGAAGCGTCTTATAAAATTGTCCGCAAAGAAAATCCTAATGGGCTAGTCTTTGCGAACTTAGGCGCGGGTCATGGCGCTGAAAATGCTAAAAAAGCCATTGATTTAGTCGCAGCGGATGCGCTACAAATTCATGTCAATGCGCCCCAAGAATTAGTCATGCCTGAAGGCGATCGTGAATTTTCAAATTGGTTAGAAAACATTCAAGAAATTGTTGAAACGATTGACGTTCCTTTAATCGTCAAAGAAGTCGGCTTTGGCATGAGTCGTGAGACCATTCAACGGCTCCAAAAGATCGGTGTGAAATATATCGATATCAGTGGTAAAGGGGGCACGAACTTTGCCCAAATCGAGAATTTCCGTCGTCCCGAATTGAAATTAGATGGCTTAGAATCTTGGGGACAAACAACGCCCGTCTCCTTACTTGAAGCGATGGAAGTCCAAAATAACAGTCAGATTATTTCATCTGGGGGCATTCGTACGGCTCAAGATATTGTGAAATCCCTTGCCCTCGGAGCTTCACTCGTGGGCATCTCAAGTCAATTTATGCATATGATTTTAAAAGATGTTGATCTAGCGATTGAACAAGTGGAACAATGGAAAATGGAAATCGAACGCAGCATGACCTTACTCAGTGCCAAAACAGTGGCTGATTTACAAAATACGGATGTGATCATTACCGGTAAAACAGCAGAATGGGCTACTTTACGAGATATTGATCTCAAACAATATGCCCAACGTTCTTCAAAATAATTGTTTATGCATTAGAAAAGGCCCAGAGAGCGGATTTTCCCTCTTCTCTGGGCCTTTTCTTTTATAATAAACCAAGATGGACCATCGCATGATAAAAGCCATCATTATCGAAATCTTCGGTGACATGATCGGCGTATTTTTTCACTTCGTCATGTGCATGCTCGAGCACTATACTATAAGGCGCATACTCTAACATTTCAATATCATTAAAGTCATCGCCCACAGCAACGGTACTTTCTAAAGGCATGTCAAAATAGTCTAATATTTTTTCCATCCCTATGCGTTTAGTGACTCCTTTGGTGCTGATTTCGCCGCCTGAAAACTGATTCGATAAAGAAAGCGGCACACAATGAAATTGTTCACCAAATCTTTCTTTTAATTCTTCAAAAGAAAGCTCTTCACTGAAATAATGGATTTTATTGACGGCTAAGTCATGGATGTTTTCTTCTTCTTTAGAACGTGCAGCTGTTTCTTCAAGCATTTTTTTCGCTTCTTCAGACTCTTCTTTGGTTAAATCTTCTTTCGCTGGAAACAGTCTTTTATACCGGTCAATATAATTTTGCATCTCGCCCTTTTTAATCCATATGTAATCCGGCGCTTCCATATGGTAAGGGATCTCTCGTTCATCTAAAAAAGCGCGAATCTCTTTTAACTCCTCGACAGTCAGCGCATGATTGAATATCACATTATTCTCAGCCAAGGTGACATTTCCGCCTGAACAAATAATATTTTCAAAGTTCATGGCTTGTAGCGCCTTCCCCATGGCCGGTAAAGCACGCCCAGTACTTAAAACTAAAATATGACCTTGTCTTTCTAATTCTTGTAACATTTCTTTCACTCGTGGCGCCATATAATTCCCATTTATAATCGTTCCATCCGCATCGAAAAAGATGACTTTTTTATCCATTTTATCCCCTTTATCATTCATTTGATTATTCTGATACAAAATCCGTTCATTGTACCCATAGAACAACCATTTTTTTACTTTCACGTATATTTTTCTAATTAATAGTCGTTCAGCATTAAAGACCTACGATTCGTTAAGCAAATACTTTAACCCATCCAATCTTCTAAAGAAAAAGAGAAGTCCTCTGCTCGTCTGGACTCCTCTTTTATTTTTCTAACGATTAATGAATAATTTCATGGATCAGTTGTACCGGTGCTGCTTGGTCGCTGATTGTAATATTTTCTTGGATTTTTTCAATCGAAGGAGTGACCTCTTCTTTATTGGAATAGATAGTCACTAAAACGTCGCCAGCGGCTACTTTGTCCCCAATCTTTTTATGTAGCATCAATCCCGCTGCTAAATCGAGTTCACTATCAACGGTTTCACGTCCAGCTCCTAATAACATTCCAGCAATCCCTAACTCTTCTGCTTCCATCGCCGAAACGACGCCCGCGCGCTCTGCTTTAACCTCTACTTGATAAGCCGCTTTTGGCAGCAACTCATCCGGACGATCAATCACTTCTGGATTGCCACCTTGTGCTTCGATAAAGACTTTGAATTTCTCCAGCGCTTTGCCATTTTGAATATTTTCTTCTAGTAAACGACGAGCCTCCGCTAAGTCGGCGCCTACACCTCCGAGATAAGCCATTTGACTCCCGAGTACGAGCGATAATTCCGTTAAATCAGCAGGGCCTTCTCCTTTTAGGGTAGCTATAGCCTCTTTCACTTCTAAAGCATTACCTATCGCTTCGCCAAGCGGTTGACTCATATCTGAAATCACAGCCATAGTGTCGCGCCCTACGCTATTGCCAATATTTACCATCGTTTGGGCCAATTTCTCCGCCTCTTTAATACTTTTCATAAAGGCACCTGTACCCACTTTGACATCTAAGACCATTGCGTCCGCGCCTGAAGCAATTTTTTTACTCATAATAGAACTAGCAATTAAGGGAATTGAACCGACCGTGCTCGTCACATCTCGTAAGGCATAAATCTTTTTATCCGCAGGCGTTAAATTACCTGTTTGTCCCACTAAGGCTAATTTATTCTTGTTGACTAAAGCCGTAAATTCATCCTCTGTAATTTCAATATGAAAGCCTGTGATCGACTCTAATTTATCCAACGTGCCTCCTGTATGGCCAAGGCCACGCCCACTCATTTTAGGAACCGGCACACCAACACTGGCCACAAGCGGCGCTAACACTAAAGTCGTCGTATCGCCCACACCCCCTGTGGAATGTTTGTCGACTTTCGTACCCTTAATCTCTGATAAATCGATTTGATCGCCGGACTCCACCATCGCCATCGTTAAATCACGGAGTTCTTCTTCGGTCATGCCATTAAAGTAAATCGCCATCAACATCGCACTCATTTGGTAGTCAGGTATTTCATCGGCGGTAAAAGCCTGGATCATCCATTGGACTTCGGCTGTGGTTAATGCTTCTTTTTTCTGCTTTTTTTCGATTAAATCTACCATACGAACCATTTTAATAAGTCCCCTTTTTTAGCTTATTTTGCGTGAAATATTTCAATTTCTCCATCCTCATTGCTCACGATCACTTGATCAACAATATCGATGAACAAGCCATGTTCCACCACGCCGACTTCATTCTTTAACGCTTGAGCCAGTTTTTTGGGCTCTTCAATTTTTTCTAAATGTAAATCAATAATAAAGTGCCCTGCATCTGTTTTAAATTTGTTTCCTTCTGCATCTAAACGATAGGATGGCTGGTAGCCTTTTTTTGAAAAAGTAGCAAATAAATGTTCACTACCAAAAGGAACGACCTCTACCGGCAATGGGAAAGCACCCAGCGTGTCGACCAATTTTGTCGCATCTGCAATCCAGATATTTTTCTTGGAGTTGGTTGCTACAATTTTTTCAAATAATAAAGCCCCACCGCCTCCTTTAATGCCTTGGTAGTCTGGAGAGATTTCATCTGCCCCATCGATTGTTAAATCAATCGTACCCACTTCCGCTAAGTTTTTCACATTTAATCCTAAATCTTTCGCTAATTTTTCAGTGACGGTGGAAGTAGACACACAGGTTAACTGGAGTCCTTCTTCCTTAACTCTTTTCGCGACCGCTTTGACCATATATTCCGCCGTAGAGCCTGTTCCTAGTCCTACAGTCATATTATCTTCAACAAATGTGGCTGCTTCATCGCCCACTAATTTCTTTTGATTCATTTTCTTCCGCTCCTCGCAAACGCTCTCAATATACATATATTATAGCATAAGTGATCATCTATGTTCATTAATCTGGCTCTATAATTTATGGTGTTGATGGATCTTTCAGATTCATTGACACCATTTT